>JAHHJQ010000378.1 GCA_018680005.1 Bacteroidia bacterium
ACTTCACTCCGCAATATCCATCGGCATTTGCAAGGTCTGTTCTGGTTATTTTACCATTGGATCCAACTTCATTTCCCCAGTGATCCATTACTTGCACAACATAAGCAGATGGTCCATTAGGCTTACACAATGCTGGATTGTCGGGATCCTCCAACATTACATCGTAGGTGATGATGGCTTTGCAATCGTTGTTTAGTGAGACCTGCACATCATCATTACAGTTCAATTGGCAGTCATAAGAAGAAGATTGTGCAAATGCATTATTTCCCACTAAAGCAAGAAGGGTTACAGATAGCACTAACTTCGAAACAAAAGAACTGTACGTTTGAAATACGTCGAGTTTCTTCATACTTGTGTTTTTGATTTTAGAGAAGTTAAATAATAATTAGACCGTCCCCATTTGGCCTTAGATAACCACAAAGCAATGCCTTGACGTATCTCAAGCCTTGAGACGAATTCATTTGTAGTAAACCTTCTTGTTGTTCGAGACTGAAAATGGATCTAAGGATCCTTACCGATTAATAGTAGCAAGATTATGGAACAATACTGGGACGTATCAAATAATCTTTGAATAGCTAGTGCTACACAAGGATTTTCATAGGTTAATGATATGTTCCAGGGTTGATCTATATCAAATATAGTGATCACATTGATTTGTAGTTACGATCATATGTATATTTTTTATTAATTATTACACATAAATATAATTGTAATATATATTCACCTGACATTCTTCAATTTAAAAAATAATGAACCCGGGGTTATATTTTCTTAGCCCTTGGTTTTTCCCAATTTTCACCCTGTCATCCAGCAGAATTCGGATCGAAGCATTACCCTTTTAAGGCATGTTATTTGAACTGTTATCCATGTAAGGAAATCTATTGTTTAGACCAATACGCATAACGTTCATTCCCGTCGTGTTTATCGCGGTGGCCTTTAATCCATGTACTTCACTATATGGGCAAGAGAGTTCATTGTTTGAACATATAAATAAAACTTACGATCAAGGCTATCACCAGTCACTTCGAGATATGCTGAGCCTAGCTGCCTACGGACCCAAAACTCCTAATATTCAGGAAAACATAGCCAGGAACATACTTTTTGATCTTCAGGACTCATTATTCAATAATCAAGAAGTCAAGGCATCTCTGACATATTACTACAGGCATGCTGAACAAATTCAGTATTACGATCTTTGGCAGTCATTTGTCAGAAATGATCTAGAAATACCCAACAATTCATATGCTATTCTTGATCAGGAGATAGAAGAACAGGCGTTTATCCGCAAGGCCAGTCGGGCGTATCATGCAGTAATTAAAGGAAAATACAGCACTGCCGAACAACAAGTTTCCAAAATGGGTCTCCTGGAAACCATTCGATCTAAGAGAATACTGAACGATATCCTTCAAACTTGCTTAGCATCCAACAAAAAGTCTGCTCAGCTTAGAAAACTATTATTTGCTCTCGTCCAGAAATTAATTCTTGTCGGAGATCAAAAGAGCTTTCAAACCATCGAATCCATCAGACACAAGCTTACAAGAGGAGAATCTATACTTACCAGAATTTGTGTAGCAATAGATCAAAAAAGCAATTCGAATCTTAAAATAATAACAAGGGAACAGATTGGAATATTGAGCAATATTCAATTTACAAATCACAAGAAGCTACAATGGTATTCTGATCTATACCATATTCACAGACACTACTTCTCACACGAAGTAGACTTTCTGGGTAAAATGCTTTCAGCCGTCCCCAAAAAGCATTTTCAATCAGAGGATATGATTACGAATATCCTGCTGGACACGAAAGACCCGAAAGCATTGTATTATATCGCTTCTAAATGGTATGTCTACGCCAAACAAAATGATCCTCGAGCTGACCATTACATGTCTTTGATAACAGGACTTATAGATCATCATGTTCAAGTCAATAGTAAAGACGGGCTGGCTTATGGCTCAAACAGACCTATAACCAAATTAACCGGCAAAAAAGCAATGTTGGCCTATTGGCTCAATAATTTTCAACATTATGAATGGAACGCTGATATCAATAGATATATCAACAAGAATATTCTCAAAGAAGATCAAAACCAACTTGTACAACTATATAAAAATCTAAATAAGGACAATTACAAATATGCTTTGAAATCTTATAATCGACTAGTTCACAGTGATCCAATTCTAGTAGCAGAAGTTGATAAAAAATATAGTAAAAAATTACTTAACTATAATTCCAAACTACCCAGCCGTAAGTACAAGTATCTTATTCAGTTAGCTAAATTAGTATCTTACTGCAAAAGTAATCAGATCAATATTTCAATTAGAGGCCCAGTAAAACAGCTTTTATCCGAACTGTTGACAGCAAATGATATTGGCGAAATATTGACTCTGGAAAATGCCCTTGTTGAAAAAATGACTATTTCAGATATCACATCGTTTGAAATATGGTCCATAGTAAATTCAGGAATTGATCATATACCTTTCTCGGCAACACGAATTACTAATCTGGTTTATGAAAAACACTTGAAAGATATCTTAAGCGATGAAGAACAGCTCAAACTTTACCTAAAGAAATCAGGTCTATTCAAAAAGTTTGGTGATCATGGATCCAATAAATATTATTTGAACCGGATATTGAATTCAAATTTCATTAATTACAAATTGGTGGAATCTATAAGAACCACGATTATAGATAGAGATATTCTTGAATCAATTGAATATTTACAACGAGATAAAACCAATAATACTACTAATCAATACATTATTCCCGTTGATGATTTTATTAAGCATCCACCAAGAGTAAACAACAGCAATATTCAACTTAAATCAAAATTTACCAAAAGAGATCTGGAAAAAATATTTGATCGCTTTAAAGATGAATATAATGCATATCAGAAATACCTCATCCTTCAAATAATTAATAAAGAACAAATCTTTGATGCAATACCATTTCTCATACGTTTGTTAGATTCTCAAGAAGTTGTTAAAGACAATAATGGAATTGAAATTAATCTGAATGAATTTGTTGAAAGTATCTTAAACATTCTAATTGGAAACCAAAGGATTAAAACAGGTTCAAAATTTTTCTCTAAATACGAACTGATATTTAAAAGAATCTTTAGTGATAAGATTGATTTCATCTCGCAGGCTTCTGAGATCGGAATTGATGATATTCAAATTATAATAGAATCACCATTCTACAATGCAGAAGCACATCGGAAAATTATTATCAATTCTATCCCAAAGATAACGCCGTTGAGAAATATCATGCATGTAAATCTAAAGCCGATGCTTTCAATAGAAGAGGCAGAGAAGATATATACTCAGACCCAATCACTTCGGCTTATTGACTACTTGATTCCAATATTGAACGGGCAAGATAAGGACAAATTAATTGAACTTCTGATCCAGATATACAAGAATAAAGATAACAAAGAGAAGGGTATATTTTTTAATCGCCTATTTAAGCAAAGATGGTTTTTAGATTGCATTAATGCATCTGAAACTGATGGAGAAATGAAAATAGAAATTCAATGGATACTCACAGAATATCTTGAAGGACATCATATTCTTTCCGCTTTTGAAGAGGAGCAGACTATTCTAAATATTATCCAATTAGAATTGTCATCCAAAAATCTAGATGAAAAGATTCAAGCTATTCTTAAGTCATTTGTTGATGACGATATCAAAATGAAATCACTAGAAAGTTTAGTGACAACATTAAAATATGAAGAGATTCCTGTTCTATTAAATTTCCATGAGGATATTCGAAATTTGAACGGTATTGAAGTATTTAGTTTTATCAATAACGACTTTGGCATACCATGGATATCTTACGATGATCTTGTTCAGATGGAACAATTGGGCAAAGATATCAATGAACATCGTCCAGAAGAAGTGTATATGAAATATCTCAAATTACTCGGTGTTGATGTTTTTGATCAAGATGGTACTTTGGATATCATTAAAGCTATGAATATACTAGAGGATGATTTGGTACGGCCTTTTGTTGGACCCGGAGGTGAGGTGAGAGATATTTATGTCTATGGTGTGATAAAACTATTAGAATTTCAATATAAAACCAGATTAGGCTTTCATGAAAAACTAAATGAATCTCAGAGTTTTTATAAATACACTTCCGTCAAAAGGGCACATGCCTGGATAGATTATCTGAAGAAATATCAGGAAACAAATGCTTCCTCTTACTTATCTAAGGTCGAATGATTATCAACCGTTTTGTGGATATTACGTTGCCAGCTTCATCCTCAAGAATATAGAAATAGCTTCCTTTCCGAATTCCTTGAAGGTCAAATAAGAAAGTGCCAGGAGAATAATATTGAATGGTTTTTACAAGTTCGGTTTGTCCAAGAATATTTTTAACACTTATCCGGTAAGTTCCAATATTCAAATTCTTCAATTCAAATCTTACATCATTGATCACCGGATTAGGAATAGCACGGATGGAAGGAATGCCTCGAAGTCTTAATTTGCCCAGCGTTTTGGAGCTCGATAACATTGCTAATTGTTGGGCATTCTCATCTTCGTGGATTATGGCCTGAGGGAATTTATAATCACCGCTTTTAAAGATGTACTGAATTAAATTCTGACTATAATTCCAGGTATTGTTGGGATCGATATCATTCAATGCTTCCCATTGTAACGGATTGATCAATACTTCAATTGCTTGCTCGAAATCAATGGCCCTTTGGTAAATCCTGCAATCTTCTGATTTGGAGGGCATGGCTACTTTACCTATCCCAAGATATTGATCTGTGTATGAAATATTATGTATAATTCTAATTGAATCTGGTCGAATCGGTAATTCATCAATTTTTTGCTTTACAATTTCATCACCGCCTAATACAATGGAGTACCGGGTGGAATATGTCCCATTTTCGATACTAGAAATGGTCATTGGGTTTTGTAATTCTGCTGTCCGAGTGACATAAGAATTCAAAAGTCGGCTTATTACAAGTTTGGTGATTGCCCCATTTTGAATTTGGGATTTACCATAGAATGGAATATTAAATTCACCAACACTTGTGCTGACTATATGCACTATTCGATCAGCGGCAACCTGGGTCAAATCCCATTCCCCTGTTGTTTTTGAATCCTCGATATTCAAATATGAAGGAGATTCATCGATCAGATAATGATAGGAATTGTCTAATTCATTAAACTCCGACTGTGCATAGATCAAGATGCAGGATAAATAAAAAAATATAGTTAAAGTTGATCTGACCAATGACAAATTTGATTATAGTGATCTATGAAGCAATAGATTAGATCTCTTGCAGCTTCACTAAGTTATAGTATTCACCTTGTTTTTGGATAAGTGTATCATGATTTCCTCTTTCCATAATTTCTCCACGTTTCATAACTATGATCTCGTCAGCGTATTGTATAGTGGATAATCGATGTGCTATTATTAACGCTGTTCGACCCTTCATTATCCTGTCAATCGCATCCTGAACCAATTTTTCAGATTCGGAATCTAAAGCCGAAGTGGCTTCATCCAATAACATGATCGGTGGATTCTTCAGTATAGCCCTGGCAATCGTTAGTCGTTGTCTCTGCCCACCACTCAGCTTCCTTCCCTGATCACCAATATTATAGCTATAATCACCGTCAAGCTGTTCTAGAAACTCGGAAGCATTGGCGTGTTGAGCGGCATTTTTAATATCATCAAGATCAATATTTGGCTGCCCAAAACGAATGTTCTCTTCTACACTTCCGTTAAAAAGTATGGCTTCCTGAGAAATAAATCCTATCAGTCTCCTCAAAGATGACTTTTTTATCTTTCGTATATCAATCCCATCTATAAGAATACGCCCCTTTTCAACTTCATAAAATCTATTCAGAAGATTGGCGAGCGTCGACTTTCCACTTCCTGATTGACCAACAAATGCAATGGTCTTTCCCTTCGGAATTGTAAGATTAAAATCTTTTATAACTTCTTTATCACCATATCCAAAGGATACATTTTCAAAGACAATTTCTTTTTCAAATGCTCCAATTTCGACGGCGTCTTCCTGATCTTCCAACGGATTAGGCAGATCCAATATTTCGAAGATCCTGGAAGCAGAAGCATCTCCTCTTTTGATATCATAACTTGCCTTACTCAGATTTTTTGCTGGCGCAATGATTTGATAAAAGAGCGCTATATAAGCCAGGAAAGTCTCTGGTTCCAGAGATCCCTTATTCAGGATCAGATTACCACCGTACCACATAATCGCAATAATAATAATACTTCCTAGTGCCTCAGAAATTGGAGACGCGAGTTCTGTGCGGTACATCATCCGATTACCTTGGGTAAATACCATCTGATTTGCATCCTGAAAGCGACTTTTTGCACTGTTTTCAGCAACAAATGATTTGATAATACCGATACCATTAATGTGTTCTTCTAAATAGGATACAAGCCTTCCAAGTTCTTTTTTCAGAACCTCAGAGGGCTTTTTTAGACTATTGCCGATTGATGATATGATAATGCCCATAATAGGAATAAGGACAATCACGAAAAGCGTCAATTGTGGAGACATAATGACCATAAATGTGATCGTCAAGATGATCATCAATGGATCCTGAGCTAGTTTTTGAATTGATCCTAAAATCGCCCATTGCACCTCAAGAACATCATTGGTTACTCTGGCTAGGATATCTCCTTTGCGAGTTTCACTAAAAGCTGCAATAGGAAGACTCAATATCTTGTCATGAATGGCTGTGCGCATATCGCGCTCAATACCATTCTTCATATAAACCAGAAATGCCGAACCGAAATATCTCGTTACATTCTTTAAGATAAATGCTATAGCACCAACAATCAAAACCCATTTGAGCACAGCACTATGCCCATAAGTCTGAATCCATTGGCTCAAATAAAAATTGAGCTGTGACTCCAGAAAAACGCCTATTTGTGAAATACCCTGGTATGGTATGGTCTCAACCACCTCCTGTGTATTTTTCAAAATAAACTTTAAGACAGGAATCAGCATCAGGATACTAAACACCGAAAAAATGACCATCAAGATGTTGAAGACCACAGCCATGACGATCTGGAACTTGTATGGTTTGGCGTAATTTAGGATTCGCCAGAAATTTTGCATAGCTAAAGGTTATAATTAAGCTATGAAACGTGTAAGTCGATCCAATTCAATTTATTCTTCAGTTTTTCCAAAGTCTGATTGCTCCAGGAATGCAGTGGTAAATTCACCTTTTCTAAACTGTTCATCTTTCATGAGCCACTGGTGAAATGGAACCGTTGTCTTTATTCCCTCCGCTATGAATTCGTACAGCGCTCTTTGCATCTTTGTAATACACTCTTCACGAGTTTGGGCTTTGCAAATAAGTTTGGCTATCATAGAATCATAATATGGTGGTACCGAGTATCCGGCATAGACGTGTGTATCTACTCGAACACCATGCCCTTTGGGGCTATGAAAAGAGGTGATCTTGCCAGGGCTTGGTCTGAAGTTGTTAAATGGGTCCTCGGCATTGATTCGACACTCAATAGCATGCATAGTTGGAAAAAAGTTCTCTCCGGATATTTTTATTCCTGCAGCAACCTTAATCTGCTCTTTGATAAGATCATGATCAATTACTTCCTCAGTGACAGTATGCTCCACTTGAATCCGAGTATTCATTTCCATAAAAAAGAAATTGCGGTGCTTATCAACTAAGAATTCAACTGTTCCGACGCCTTCGTATTTGATTGCCTCTCCAGCCTTTATAGCTGCTTCCCCCATTTCTTTTCTGAGTTTGTCCGTCATGAATGGAGAAGGTGACTCTTCAACTAACTTTTGGTGTCTTCTTTGTATGGTGCAGTCTCTTTCAGATAGATGACAGACAGTGCCAAACTGATCGCCAATGATTTGAAATTCAATATGTCGAGGTTCTTCAACAAATTTCTCAACATAGATTCCGTCATTGCCAAAAGAAGCTTTGGCTTCATTTCTCGCCAGGTTCCATTGTTCTTCAAACTCATCAGGTTCCCAAACCAAACGCATTCCTTTTCCACCTCCACCGGCAGTCGCCTTTAACATTACTGGATAACCTATCTCCTTGGCACTCTTGAGACCTGATTTTAAGTCTTTTAATAATCCATCAGATCCGGGAACAACAGGCACACCAGCTTTCTTCATTGTCTCTTTCGCTGTAATCTTGTCGCCCATCTTCTGAATCATCTTCGAGGTGGGGCCAATGAATTTTATTCCATAAGAGGAGCATACCTCAGCAAACTCAGCATTTTCTGCAAGAAAACCGTACCCGGGATGCACAGCATCTGCGTTGGTGATTTCAACAGCAGCCATGATTTTGGGGATGTTGAGATATGACTCGGATGCTGCTGGAGGGCCTATACAAACCGCTTCGTCTGCAAATCTTACATGCAGGCTTTCTTTATCGGCAGTACTATAAACAGCAACTGTAGAAATACCCATCTCTTTGCATGTACGAACTATTCGTAACGCAATTTCCCCTCTATTGGCAATTAATATCTTTTCAAACATGAAGTTTCAGAATTCTTAGGTGAGCACACCAGTAGTCCAGCAATAGAATTTTCTATGAATTGGGTTCCACCAGATACAAAACCTGATCATATTCAACAGGTGATGCATCATCGGCCATAACTTTAACTATGGTACCGGCAACCTCAGATTCTATCTCGTTGAAAAGTTTCATTGCTTCAACAATACAAACCACTGAACCTACTTCAACAGAATCACCAACTTTAACGTAATTAGGCTTATCAGGAGAAGGAGATCTATAGAAGGTCCCTACCATAGGGGATTTAATTTCTAAATAATTCGTCCCTGATTTTTCCGCAGCACCCGGGTCGGATGGTACGGTAGCTTCTGATGTACTTCTAGCTGCAGCTGGAGCAGTGACAGCTGGTGTTCCTGGAACCGGAGCAGACGGTACAGGTATGATAGAAGGTTGAACGGTGGATACTTTCCGATCTTTATACCTACCGTACTTTTTGGTTCTTATTGAAACCTCAAAGTCACCATTCTTCATTTTGAATTCAGTAAGATTAGATTTTCCGACTAGCTTGATTAGCTCTTGTACTTCTTTAAATGTCATATTTTTTTATTGTTTGACACGTTCAACATATGAACCGGTACTGGTTTCAATCTTGACAATATCGCCTTCATTGATGAAGAGTGGGACACGTATTTCAGCTCCTGTTTCGACAGTTGCTGGTTTTTGCGCATTGGTAGCTGTATCACCTTTAACCCCAGGTTCTGTATAAGTAATCTTCAGTTGCACATATTGAGGCATGTCAACAGTTAATGGTCTTCCTTCTCCTGCATGCATGAGCACCTCAACATCGGATCCTTCTTTCATCAATCCCGGATTATCAATAAGTTTAGGATCAATGGTTATCTGTTCATAGGTTTCATTGTCCATGAAGTTATATCCCATATCATCCTTATACAAGAATTGATATTTTTTTCTTTCCACTCTCACAATATCAATTTTGTGACTGGCGGGAAAAGTATTGTCTATAACTTTACCTGAGGTGAGGCTCTTCAGTTTGGTCCTTACAAATGCAGCCCCTTTCCCTGGCTTGACATGTTGAAACTGTACCACAGAAAATACATCATTATTGTAGTTGATACACAATCCGTTTCTTATTTCGGAGGTATTAGCCATACATTAATTTACAAGTTTTGAAAAGGATTGCAAAACTATGAAAAAAAGGAGTCTAGATAAAGGCTAATGACCAAGATGATCTATATATCTCTGCTAATATGCCCACTTTAGATATATTGCACCAAAGGTAAAGCCTCCACCGAAGGCCGTAAGGATCAAATTATCACCTTTTTTGAATGTGTTCTCCCACTCCCAAAGACACAGTGGAATGGTTGCAGAGGTGGTATTCCCATATTTTTGAATATTAATGGTCACTTTGTCAATGGGAAAATCAAGACCCTTGGCTACCGAATTGAGGATTCGCAAATTAGCTTGGTGTGGGACGATCCAATCAATATCGTCTTTTGTAATATTATTTCTCTCCATCACTTCATTTATAGAGTCTATCATCCCGTTAACAGCATATTTAAAAACTGGTCTTCCGTCTTGAAAGAGAAAATGATCTCCTGCTTTCACATTTTCAATACTTGCCGGATTGAGGGAGCCGCCTGCTTTCTTGTACAAAAATTTGCCACCTTCGGGATTGCACTTCAGGTTAGAATCGATGATACAATCATCATCATAGGTTGGTTCCAATAGAACCGCACCTCCAGCATCACCAAAAAGAATGCAAGTCTTTCTGTCCGTATAATCTGTTATGGCAGACATCATATCTGCTCCAACAACAATAACCTTTTTGTGCAACCCGGTTTGAATGAACTGAGCAGCAGTAGTCAATGCAAAGATAAATCCCGAACATGCTGCATGCAGATCGAAGCCATATGCTTTACTCAACCCAACTTTGTCACAAATGATATTCGCAGTATCGGGGAAGGACATGTCCTCAGTAACTGTCGCAACAACTATAAGATCAACTTCAGCCGGATCCGTGTTGGTTTTTTCGAGTAATGCCTTGACTGCGGGTACTGCAAGATCTGAAGTCGCTTTGCCCTCACCTTTTAAAATTCTCCTTTCCTCAATGCCTGTTCGGCTTCTAATCCATTCATCGTTGGTATCCACCATTGTCTCTAACTCCGCATTTGTCAGTCGATACTCAGGAACATATCCATGCACACCACTTATTTTCGCATTTACAAGTGTCTTCATAATCCCTTTTTTAACCTGGTTTTAATTTCGTTTTGGAAATTGCGAAAGGTATGAAATCATTGATAAGAGTGAAAAATCTAAAAACCTTGAAAAAAATGATTCCTAATTGAACAGAAATCCATATTCCACCGTAAACAATCACTAAGCGCCTTGTATTTAGAGGCCACAACCAGAGATTAACATATCCTGCATACTACACTACACACTTGAATGAGTTAATCTCTAACCGAAAACGTATCGGGACTACTACACACCTGAATTATCCTCTATTAATCAACCCATAACTGTACGTCTATGAAAGGCTTGCTTAACCTCATCGCTCTGCTGCTCTGTGGATCATTGCTTGCAAATTCCAATACTTCAAGAATCGAATTTATAAATGGAAGCCTTGGTCTAGCCATTGAAAAAGCCGGACATGAAGGCAAATTGTTGTTTGTCGAGTTTGGCGCCCAGTGGTGTATGCCATGTAAATTCATGGAAGAGAATACTTTTCAAGATCAAGAGGTGGTTGAATATATGAGTACCAATTATGTCCCGGTCAAGATTGATATTGATGATTTCGACGGATTTGCATACAAGCAAAAATATAATGTGGAAGCGCTGCCTACGTTCATCATTTTTGACAGCCGGGGTGAAGTAGTTGAAAGATATCAACAATCAATGGCTCCTTCCAATTTGCTTAAGATCCTCCAAAAACATGACGTTCCCACAAATCGGAAAAAGATAAAAAGTGATTTGTCATCTTATGAAATTGCAGCACAACTTCATGAAGCGAAGAAAGACAAGTATAATATCAGCCCTTCTCATGACGCACAAGAAGAGCAAGAAGTCCAGACTATTGGCACGATAGTAAATACTCAAATATCAAATGAACCTTCTAAGGCAGAAGAAATCGAATCATCTGAGGAAGAATCAATAGAGTCTCATCCTGCAACAATGCATACAGAACAAATTGAAACAACCGCCGAAGAATATCTTTGGACCCAAGATGAGGTCTATGAATTTATTGAAGAACCTGATGACCAAAATCTTACTGAAGGTCCTGAAAAAGAACTTTTAGTACTCGAGGATCCCAAAATCACCCTTTACACCGTTCAGGTTGGAACTTTCTCTAGTAAAACCTCAACTGATGAATTTGTAAAAGCCACATCCGCGATCTTTGTCGAGGATACCCACATATTTGAAAATCATTACCAGAATCACTCTTCTTATGAAGTCTGTCTTGGGGCATTTGCCTCTGAGCAGAGCGCACAGATTTATTTGAATCGACTCGAACTTCTAAATATTCCCGGGAAAGTCAAAACTATATACCAATAGTCCGGACAAACACATAACCGTAGTCCAGAAATTAACGATATTGGATTTTGCAACGGAACGGAATAAACACCCCTTTTGTTGAATAGATTTATAGACAATATCCTTACATTCAATCCGTTCTATTTCCTCCTGTTTACACAAGAGAAAAGTAAGATTTTCGACGGTAATTTGGCTACAAATCTATGCATAGATCACTAACACTATTTTTTCTTCTTTTTATAGTTTCCGTCGTTTTTGCATCTTCATACGATCCTCATAACAATATTTCTGGCTCTTATGAAATTGATGGATTTGTTGCAGAAAGATCTTCATGTAAAGGACTCGATAGTAGCGCTGTTCGATATGTGGTATCGGGTGGAATGGCCCCTTACAATATCTCATGGAGGCAATTGGCAGCACCCGTGGATGAAGGATCTGCTACACTGACGAATGATACCGATTCTTTAAACATTACCGGATTAAATAGTGCCGCTAACTATGTTTTTACGATCATAGATGCAAGTGTGGGAACTCCATGCGTCGATACATTCAATTTTACCACAATGGGATCGCTGGGTGTTGATCCGTTACTTTCAAGACCCACTTGTAATGGTTTTACAGATGGTGAAGCCACTGCCATTATCCTGATAGGTAACCAAATATATAATCCAATGCCCAATGAGGTATCTTACATATGGAGTAATGGAGATACCAATTCTACTGCTAGCGGACTTGGCGAAGGTTCCTATTCGATAGTTATTGAAACCAGAGAGGGATGCACAGCATTCAATGGTTTTGGACTCAGTGCGCCGGGGGCCATAGTGATTGATGACACAATTGAGTCTATAAGTTGTCCTGGTGGTTCAGATGCAGAGATCGTTGTGCAACCAAGTGGTGGAACACCATCCTCAGGAAATATACCTTACACGATTCAATGGTCAGAGTCGACAACAGATCCGTATCCTGACACTTTATCCAGCTTAGCGGCCGGCACATATGACATCACCGTTACAGATGCGAATGGGTGTCAGCAATTTGATTCTTTCACCATTTCTGATCCAATTCCAGTAAGCGTGCAATTTACAGGCGAGCTAGCATCTTCTTGTAGCCGAGGTGTTTGTGATGGACAAGCAATAGCCATGGCCACAGGAGGTGGAGCACCTGGATCATACAATTACATGTGGGCAACCGGCGAAAACACCCCCAATGCTAGCCTACTTTGTGCAGGATGGAATGTTGTGGAAGTAGAAAATAATGGGTGTCCGGTTGTCTTAGATTCTGTATTAATAACTAGTCCAAATGATGTAGTCATCCAGGCAATCGATAGCTCAGATGCCAGCTGTTATAATGAAATGGATGGTACAATTCAAGTTTCTGCTGTCGGCGGAACTCCAGGAGGATATACCTATATGTGGGCAGATAATACCAATGGTCCGTCCAGATCGGGACTTGCAGCCGGGGAATATTCGGTCCTTGCGACGGATATCAATGGTTGCGAATCTGATTCTTTGCAGATAAATATCGCTCAACCAGATTCACTCGAATTGGTTGTTGATCTTGGAAGCACTCTAAATCCCAGGTGTAGTGATTCTGATAATGGTATACTCTCTGTCCGATGGATTAGAGGGGGCAACCAAAATACTACACCTAACTATGCATGGTCAAATATACCTAACCCACCGAATAATTCAGTCGTGACCAATCTCCCGCCGGGTACATACTCGGTGACTATTACAGACGGATTGGGTTGTCAGGATTCAACCAGTTATACATTGACTGCACCTCCATCACTGATAGGGATCATACCTTCTCCAGCCGAACCTCAGTGTTTTGGTCAACTTACCACAGTGACTGTGGATAATGCTATCGGTGGGTCCGGAAATTCCTTTACTTTTTCGGTCAACAATGGTCCCCAAAATCAACTTCAATTTCCCGCAGAGGTTCTTGCTGGAGATTCTCTAATAATATCTGTCTTTGATCAAAACTCTTGTCGATTCGATACCACATTATTCATTGATCAGCCTGATGAAATAGTTGTAACTATAATTGATCAGGAAGTAAATGTAGATCTTGGAGCTAGTGAAGAGTTATCGGCCACAATCTCGAACTCAATCCCAATTAGCAGCATTCAGTGGAGCCCAGATATCGAGCTTTCCCACCCAGACTCTTTCGTAACCCTGGTAACTCCTAGCCAGAGTAGAACTTATGAAATCGAAGTAATTGACGAAAATGGTTGTACGGGGTCCGGTCAAGTTTTTGTCAATCTTAACAGAAATAGGAATGTATACATCCCCAATGCATTCTCACCTAATGGTGATGGTATCAATGATTTTTTCCAACTTTCTACAGGAATAGGTGTCCGTCAAGTCAAGTATCTCAGGATCTTTGATCGCTGGGGAAGCATGGTCTACGAACAGGAAAACTATTTACCCGGAGATGTTTTCAATGATGGTTGGAATGGAAAATTGAAAGGGAAAAACCTAAATGCGGGAGTATTTGTCTATCTGGCAGAAATAGAATTCATAGACAATAGTTCCCTCCTATTTCGAGGAGATCTTGCCCTGGTCCGGTAAGGTTATTTTGAAAATGGTACCTTTTCCATTTTGATTTGCAGCAACAGCGATTTCACCATCATGCATTTGAACAATTTTCTTGCTTATCGCTAATCCCATTCCTGTTCCCTGATACAAGTCTCTCCTATTGAGTCTTTGAAAAATGACAAAAATGCGTTCCATTTGATTTTTAGGAATTCCAATACCGTTATCGGCAATATGTAACAAGACCTTGCTATCTTTTCTTTCTGAAGTTATAGAGACTTGGGGCTTTCTTCCAGATGCCCTGAACTTTATCGCATTGTGGAGAAGATTCTGTACTAATATGGTTAACAGCATACGACTTCCGTATACGATATCTGAAGTCTTGAGAGATATCTCTACAGCACTCTCCTCAATTGCTACTTGTAAATTTTGTTTCGCATCCTCAATAATGTCTTGGACTAAAACGGATTCAAATTCTCCAAATCTGGATTGTAAGGTGGAATAATTGGAGAGTGCATCTAATAATTCATTTAACCTATTGACCCCTCCATTTACAAAATCGAAATATGATAATTTTTCATGGTCAATCCCCTCTTTAAAGTGACGCTTTATTAATTGGGTATATGCCCCTATCATTCTTAAGGGCTCCTTGAGATCATGAGACACAACATAGGCGAATTGCCTCAAATCTTCATTGGCATCAGCTAATTGCCTATTTCGTAAAAGTATCTCCTTGGTCAATGCCTTCTCCTTCATTAATGCCTGGATCTCCTTTTCTTTAGCTGCCATTTTGAACTGTACTTCCTGTTCGATCAATCTGGCCTTTTGCTTCAGATTGGATACATGATCTTCTACGGCTTTTAGCGCTTCCAATTGATCAAGTGCGTCTTTATAATTATTCGCCTTTTTGTAACACTCCACTTTAATCTTCAAAGCTTCGATCTGTATTTGAAAATCTTTGCTCTTGAGCGCACCTTGCTCACACATTTTGGCCTCTTGAATACTTGATTCAAACGCTCCATGTGCCATTGCAAGATATGCTTGATTCAAATGCTCGATATATCTTATGGGATCAGATCTATCATAGTTATCCATCTCTTGCGAAGCTGAAAAACTAGTTGTGATATCAAGACACAGTTGTGCGCGTTTTTTCAATACCTCTGAAAAAGCCAGGAGTTGATCAAGTTCCAAAGAAGTATAAATGGAGGATGCTTGCTCAAAATTAGATACTGCTGATTCAAACTTTGACAAAGCAGTTTTTATGTTACCAAGATTGTGGTGAAGTGCAGCTTTGGTATGGTTTTGAAGTACGGATCTGTACTTATCAAGAACTAGTTCGTAGCGTTTTTCGGCTTGTTCGTAATGGTGTAAAGAAGCATACAGGGTTCCCAAATTAATTTGGACTTGTGCACTCAACATTGGATTGGACAAGGCCCCTGCTTTTCTTTCGGATTGAAGTAAATGTAAAAGAGCATTAGTATGCAATTGTCTTCGGCCATTTGTAATACCTACTGCCATCAACCTTCTCACCTCAAGTTCTCCGGAAGTATGAGGTAGTCTGGAAATCAGTATATTCAATTGTTCAAATTCTCGCGATTGGATGAGATATTGAATCAGTGTATTCAGATAGCGATATAGCCTTGGATTTTGGGAAACTTTTTCATAATCGGAGTCCATCAATGGCTCAATCTGGCTAATTATTGCAGGACCAAGATTTATCTTTCCTTTGGAAGCCAACGCTTCAAATTGATCTAATAACTGATCAACAGTTTCTGATTTCATGTCAATCTGGGAAGAATACTTGATCAATTGACGAAAGCATTAATGAAAAATCTATTGCTGTTGCTGAACTGTATCTATTGTTTTGGATTGCTCAAAAACGTGTTTTACATCTCCACTTAAGTACAACTTGACTTGTGGGTTCTCAGCATTACTTAATACGGAAATTAGTGGTTTTTGGGTGCCAAATTTACCTTTGCTGTTGAAAATGATTTTGATCTCTCCCGTATCTCCTGGATCAATGGGTATAAAAGGGTAAGAAGGAACTGTACATCCGCAAGAGACTTGCACATCCTTAATCACCAGCGGTTGTTTCCCAGTATTCTGGAACTTAAAAGTATGTGATATCTGATCTCCCTCTTCAATTTCGCCAAAATCATATGTAGTGCCGGAAAATTCTATCCTGGCCTTTTTTTTCTTTTTAGCCGGTACTTCTCTTTTGGGTATCCCTAATTCATTTTCTTCGTTTTCCACCTTATCCAATTCGCTTATGCTTTCTCTTGTCTCTCGGTTGCTGGCAGAATCGACTTCTAGAATGGCAGTATTAGAGTTGAATACAGGCGTTTCTTTAGTTGATATTACCGAGGTATTTTCTTTTACGTCCTGTTCCTTATTTATCGTCGATACTGTATTGGAAATGGCTTCCTTTTCTGATTTGGAGTCGATGGAACAGGCACAGAAACCAATAGATATTCCTATAAGGATGACAAACGTGTGATTAATTCGGGACATTGATTAAATATACTACACTGGATATGTTTATTCAACAAAGAACTATTTGAGAAGTGTAAAGCTACCGATTTTGGTGTTGGATGTCCCACTGCATACAAAATCTACTCTATAGACATAAACACCTGGACCAACGATATTGGATTTGTAAGTACCATCCCATTTTTGGAAGGCGTCATCGGTAAAAAAAATTTGGTTACCTAGCCTATCAAATATTTCGAAAGAATTCAGATCTTCAATTGCAAATGGATTGCTTATGAAAAATTCGTCATTCAGACCGTCTCCATTAGGTGTAAAAGCATTAGGCAGAAAGATTTCTTCGCAGTCTAAAGAAGCTGGATCTACAACAACCACTCGAATTGTATCGGAAGCGGTGCAAGAAGCATCTTCGAATGCCGCACTAATTTTAAAGGTTCCTGCAGCACTTGGTGTATATATGGTCGAAGCAGCATTGGGATCATCAATATCTTGTGTTGGTGTCCAGGAAATAGAAGTAGAACATGTATTATCCACATTCAATGGAACAAATCCACCTAAGAATATGAGCGTATCCTTAATTGTCACTGCATCCGGCTGGGCATACAAAGTGGCAAGTTCATCATCATTCAATGCACGATCATAGATTCGGATTTCATCGATATTACCCTCAAACCTTTCGTCTGTCACGCCAAGACATGGGCCATTAGATAATGACAGGGTCTCAGGATTGTCCAGGTCCATTCTTGCAACGGCCCTATCCGTAGCCACAAGTATCCCATTTATATAAACCTGTGTTTCTCTTCCTTCTTTAACCAATATAACGTGGTACCAACATCTGCTGATCGGCAAATTAATCGTCATATTGGTTTCTTTAGTGCTGTTCTCTGCCATTGTAACTATAAGGCCATTTGCACTGGGATCATATTGTATAGCAAATGCTCGCTGTTCGGTGCAGGCTTGTCTTTTGGAGATAATATCCTGTACACCAGAAAACTTCAATGGCTTAAAATAGAAACTCAACGTAAAATCAGAACCCCCAAATACATTGTTTACAATACCTGTAAGCAAAACATAATCCATCACCCCATCAAACCTTATTGATTCGCCAACAGCTCCACATTCAAATGTTGGATTCCCTTGAATGATTCCATTACTACCCTGATTGGTATCATCGGAAGCATCCATTCCGTCAAATGAATAATGTGCCAAAAGGCCCAAAGTGGTTTGGGCAGGCGCCTGTATGGCCATTAATAAGAATGCAAGAATATAATAAAGCTTTTTAATCGACATGATCAGAATTAGATGAATAGAACGATCTGCGATAATCAGATATTACTTGTAACGAATCTTGCAGAAAATGTTGACAAACGAACATTAAAACATGCTGGGTTCACCAGAAAGATAGAAACCTACTTTAAGGCCAGCGGTGACATACCAGTCATTGGCATCTGGGTTGCCACTGATACTAACTCCATCTAGATAGTCGTCGAAGATCATCCTTGTGCCTCCTTCGAGCGCAACATATAATTTTTCATTAAAAGTCCACTGAACTCCAAGGCCAAAAGGAATCCCTAATCGCGTAGTTGTTGTATTATTCAAATCTTCTGCTCCTTGAGAAAAACCTGTCACCTCCGGCTCTCCGAATGTAAATCCGACACCCGCATACACATAGGGAGATATGCTTTTCAAAAAATCTCCCCGAGAATTGAATCTACCCTGACCTATAGGATGGTATTCCAATGTGACAGCACCTTCAACCAAATTGGATTCAAAACTCAATCCCCGCATTGATAACTCTTCACTGTTGGCATCATCACCACTTATTTTTCCAAAGAAAACGTTTCCGGAAATCGCTAAATCCCTAAACATCAGATACTTGCCAAATAGTCCAAATGCCGGTTGTGTTTCTTTGATCTCTATTAGTCCTTCTACCAGGTCACCTTGATAGTTGAATGCCCCAGCATAGATTCCAAAACTCAATTCCTGCGCTTTGACAGTACCTGTGCACATTGTTATAAAGAATATGCTAAGCAGAGAAAGTGTACTAATCGATTTCATCTAAGTTCACAAGTTCAATTTGTATATCATACAACCCCCAAAGCGAGGTAAATCATATACAACAAATACAAAATCACAAATAATACTCCTATCCAACGAAATATTCTCCCATATACACATAAAACGGCTAACAATACTGTCACCGCGAACATGAAAGGAAGACTAAAATCAAGAATTGAAGATGCAATATCCAAAGTGCCTATAAGTGCGGGGATGCCCATAACAGCAAGAATATTAAAAATATTAGAACCAATAACATTGCCAAGGGCCATATCAGTTTTTCCTCTCCTGGCTGCTTGAATACTTACGATTACTTCCGGTAATGAGGTGCCAAGAGCAACCATGGATAATGCAATTAATTCTGTACTGATACCAACTATTTCCGATATTTTCTCAATACTGAAGATGGTATACTTTGAGCCTAAGAACACAAACACCCCAGATAAAGCGAAAATCAGATAAACGGTATATCTCAAATTAGTTTTATCCAAGTTTCCACTTTCTTTCCTAATTGATTTAATGAGATAGGCAGCAAGTACCACCAAAAAGATCACTGCTTCGTAAATAAGAAAGGAAAAATCCCGGGTCGCATACCATAATGCAGCGGTAGCTATCAAGAGAACAGGAATATCCAGATGAATGATAGATCGGGATATTGGGGTTTCCTTGCCACTGGCGATAATAGTAATCCCAAATACTAAAAGAATATTGGCAATATTGGATCCTACAACATTACCCAGAACGATACCCGATTCATTTGCCATCATCGCAGATATTGATGTGGCAAGCTCAGGAAGGGATGTTCCAAAAGCGACTATAGTAATACCGATTACGAATGGTGATATCCCAAATGAGATGCCTATCTTCTCAGATGAATCAATAAAAAAATCTGAAGCTTTCAGCAGTACAGATAAACTTACAAGAAAGATAATAATGTAAAGTGCCAGGTTCAACTGCTACAAAATTCGTATGGATATCAAATGTAGTTCTTATTACATTGCAGTAAGTACAAATCGTATCCAAGTTGGAGAAATAACTTCCTTTCGTCTATAAGAGAATCGTTTTCAGTGTTCAAATTCTATTATTGCTTTACTTTTGACAACCAAATTTGCATCAAATAACTTCTTCAAGATAGAATGAGTAAGACCAAAGATGATTTAACCTTTCTGGAACACCTGGAAGAATTGCGGTGGCACATCATACGTTCCCTCATCGCAATTGTCGTGGTTGGTTCAGTGTTTTTTGGGATGAAGGGTGTCACCGAAGGATTAATAATGGGACCAACCAATCCGGATTTTGTAACCTATGGTCTGATATGTAAATTGTCTCAAAGTTTAGGATTGGGAGAGGGGCTTTGTTTCTCTCCTCCTGCGTTTGCCCCGCAAAACATTGGTGTTGCCGAGGCTTTCACTCTCCATATTACCGTTTCATTCCTTATTGGATTTGTGGCTGCATTCCCGTACGTATTTTATGAATTTTGGAAATTTATCAGACCCGGGCTCTATGACAAAGAACAGAAAGCAATAAGAGGAATTGTTATTATCTGCTCTTTACTATTCATTCTTGGCGTTGGTTTTGGGTATTTCATAATTGCTCCTTTTGCCATTACCTTTTTACTCAATTATGACTTTGGAGGTACCAATATTCCTACAATGGCCTCATATGTTGGTAGCATGAAAATGTTTACACTTCCGGCAGGGCTGATATTTGAATTACCGATTGTCGTCTATTTCTTGTCTAAGGTAGGATTAATCACTTCTGCCTTTATGAAGAAATATCAAAAGCACGCTTTTGTGATCATACTTATACTCGCAGCGATCCTAACACCACCTGATATTATTACCCAATTTCTAATAGCTATCCCGCTCTATATACTGTATCAGGTCAGTATTCTCATCGCCAAAAGAATGGAAAAGAAAAGAGAGAAAGAGATGAACTGATCATTTAGATTCTAGCATAAGTATCGGACATATCATCTCTTCAAGGCTGATACCTCCATGCTGAAAAGTATCTCGATAGTAATTATTATAATAATTATAGTTGTTAGGGTACAAGAAATATTTATCCTCTCTGGCGAAAATATAGGATGAACTTAAATTGATCTTTGGGAGACCAACTTTTTCAGGTTCTCTGATGGCAAGTACATCTTTCTTATCATAGTTCAAATTTCGGCCGAGTTTATATCTTAAATTGGGTGTGGTCTCCCTATCGCCTACAACCTTGCAAGGTTGTTTGACCCTAATAGTGCCATGATCCGTGGTAACAATCAACCTTATATCCTTATCGGCAATTTTCTCCAAAGCTGAGAACAAAGCAGAATGTTCAAACCATGATTTGGTAAGTGAACGATAAGCGGTTTCATCGCTTGCCAACTCTTTGATTACTTCCATTTCGGTCCTTGCATGGGATAATGTATCTATGAAATTGTAAACAATAACCGTCAAATCATTCGTCAACGAATTTAGGATATTGTCATTGAGCTGTTTGGCGAGAGTTGTGTTAGTGATTTTAAAATATTCATGTTTGATATCCTTTCTAACAAATCGTTGAATTTGCTTGGCCAATAAATCGGATTCATGGTTGTTTTTTCCTCCTTCTTCATTATCATTTTTCCACCATTGAGGAAATTGTTTACTAATGCCAAGAGGCATCATCCCTGCAAAAATTGAGTTCCGACTATATTGTGTAGATGTTGGCAAAATGCTATAAAAATGATCTTCCTCAACTATCCTGAACAAACGACTGAAAAGGGGTTCCAGAACTTTCCATTGGTCAAATCTGAAATTATCTAATAAAAGAAATACCGTAGGTTTCTTATCTAATTTCGGAAAAACCCAATTGCGAAAGACATGGGGAGAAAATATCGGAACATCTTGATCTCCGATCTGAGACATCCAATCCGCATAATTATCAATGATGAACTTAGAAAACTCTGCATTGGCTTCGGTTTTCTGCATGGCCAGAATTTCGGACATCTGTTCCGTACGAGAGGCATCCAATTTCAATTCCCAATTGATGATCTTCTTATATATATCGACCCACTGCTTATGATCGAGTCGACTATTGATTTCCATCAATATTTGTCGGAATTCCTGTTGGTAATCAGAACTTGTTTTTTCACGAACCAATCTGGTGTTGTCGATGATTTTTTTGAGCGTCAAAAGAATCTGATTAGGATTGACTGGTTTTATGAGATAATCAGTAATCTGAGATCCGATTGCTTCTTCCATCAAGTTTTCAGCCTCATTCTTGGTGATCATGACAACAGGGAGGAGTGGATGCTTTTCTTTTATCTTGGACAATGTTTCCAAACCCGAAATTCCAGGCATTGACTCGTCCAGAAATACAACATCAAAGTCTTCCGGGCCATTACACTCATCCAATGCATCATGTCCATTGGTGACTGTTGTCACATCATATCCTTTTTGATTTAGGAACATGAGCTGAGGTTTGAGCATATCGATTTCATCATCGGCCCAAAGAATTTTGATTTTGTCCATTCAGATTATTTAGAAGTGATTTATAGAAGTATAAGGAATTACCATACTTAATGTTGCTATTCCCTCCCTAAAATTTAGAGACCTTATATTTGACGGCCTAGGTATTAGTGAACCATTGAACGAGAGAAGAATAAGCCTTATTACCAATGAATAAAAATAAAATTATTAATGATCCGGTATATGGCTTCATTACCATCCCCTATCCTATCCTCTATGACATTGTTGAACATCCCTATTTTCAAAGATTAAGAAGAATTCAACAACTCGGGCTCACAAATTACGTCTATCCTGGCGCTCAGCATACTCGATTTGCGCATGCTTTAGGTGCGATGCACCTGATGAATCGAACTCTTGAAGTTTTACGATCCAAAGGAATTGCCATTTCTAAAGAAGAAGAAATCGGAGCATTGGCAGCCATTCTTCTTCATGACGTTGGTCATGGTCCGTACTCCCACACCTTAGAACATACAATTCTGGAAGTTCATCATGAAGAACTCTCAAAGATGATCATGTATCATCTCAATGATGAATTGAACGGCCAATTGGACCTTGCGATCAAGATCTTTAGCGGGAACTATGATCGAGGTTTTTTTCATCAACTGGTTGCCAGCCAACTGGACCTGGATAGAATGGACTATCTCACCAGAGATAGTTTTTTTACCGGTGTAAGTGAAGGAGTAATAGGTTACAATCGAATCTTAAATATGCTTACAGTGGTGGATGACGAATTAGTCGTCGAAGAGAAAGGTATCTACAGCATCGAGAAGTACCTGACGGCAAGAAGGATCATGTATTGGCAGACCTATTTGCACAAAACAGTGCTGGCAACAGAAAAAATGCTGGTGAGTCTGTTGAAAAGATTTAAATCTAAATTTGAAGACTATAACGATTGGTTAATAACACCTTATTTCCGAAGAATATTAGAGGCTAGAACCCAAGCAGATGTTGACCTGGGTGATTTTGTAAAATTAGATGACTATGACATCATGCTTTTGGTAAAATCCCTGGTTGGACACCCTGATTCAGTATTGCATATTTTAAGTGATGGTATCATCAATAGAAGGTTATTCAAAACTATTTTACAGGATAGTCAAATAAAAGATGAAAAACTCGATCGAATAAATGTACAAATCCAACATTCTCTTAACCTAACTGCTGAAGAATCAAGCTATTTACTACTTTCGGGCACTGAGAGTAACCTAGCCTATACCCTTCATAAAGATCACATCAAAATACTAGGTAAAGATGGTGAGATTCGAACGTTTCCTGAGGTACTTGGCACTGGGGTAAACTCACAGCGATTTGCAAAGCATTATCTATGTTATCCAAAATATATGTAATACCTTTGCCGATCCTTCGGGCTTCCTAACTTTTGCAACGCACCTGATTGTAGAACAATCACTATTTAATTAATTATTAATTGACTTTTGTTAATCAAAACCACTAATTCTATCATGAAAAAATTAAACATTATTATCACTTCTGTGATGATGTTGACATTTACATTCGCTATGGCTCAAACAACGGATGGTTCTTTACCACCAAATGCTGAAGCCGGTAAGTGTTATGCGAAATGTCTGATCGCTGATAAGTACGAAACTGTTACACAGACGATTGAGACGAAAGCAGCATCAATGAAGACGGAAGTTGTGCCTGCAACTTATGAAACTGTAACTGAACGAGTAATGACCAAAGCTGAATCAAGAAAACTTGTTGCTCAGCCAGCTAGTTGGGAAACTGTAACTGAACGAGTAATGGTCAAACCTGAATCTAAAAGATTGGTTTATGTTCCCGCTAGATTTGAAACTGCCACTGAAAGAATTATGGTCAAGCCTGCTTCAAAAAGATTGGTCGTAGTTCCTGCTAAATTCGAAACTGTCACGGAAAGAGTAATGGTCAAGCCTGCATTCGCTACATTGTCTGCCGTTCCAGCAAGATTTGAATCTGGTACTGAAAGAATCCAGTCTAAGCCTGCTTATGAAACCCTTTCTACTACGGCTCCGGTTTTTGAAACAGACCGCGTATCTTATGTAGCCAAAGAAGCGGGTACAAGACTCGTTCCTGTCGCAGCTCAGTTTTCGACAGAAACTCAATCTTATATCGTTAAGGAAGCTTCAACAAGAATTGAGAAAGTTCCTGCAAAATTCGAAACCGTTACCGAAAGAGTAGAAGTTTCACCAGCAACAACACGATGGGAGAAAAAGAGAGCGGATAAAAACTGTCTCTCAGTTGATCCTAACGATTGTCTTGTGTGGTGTTTGGTAGAAGTACCTGCTACGTACAGAACAGTCACCAAAAGAGTAAGAGTAGGATGTGCGGATGGCTATACTGACAATGGTGAAGATTGTACTCGAACAGTTGCGGTTCCAGAAGAAATGGGTTCATATACTCAAAGAGTTGTGAGTAATCCAGCCACTACACGAGAAGAAGTTATCGCTGAAGAAACAGCTACATATACTAAGCAGGTACAAGCCTCACCAGCAGGTACTCAGGCTACACAAGTTCCAGCTCAGTTTAAAGATATTGCAGTTCAAACATTAGCCTCAGATGCTACAACAACGGAATCAGAAGTTGCTGCTGTATACAAAGATGTACAAGTACAGAGATTGGTTTCTCCCGCTACCACTAGAGTAGAAGAAATTCCTGCTGTATATAAGGATGTTGACGTTCAGAGAATAGTTTCTCCTGCTACAACAAGAGAAGAATCCATTCCTGCTGAATATGCGAATATTACCAGAAGGGTGTTGAAATCTGCAGCTTCCGTAGCTGAACAAACTATTCCTGCTGAATACTCTAACATTACAAAGCGTACGTTGAAATCAGCTGCAATGGTGAAAACCATCGAAGTACCTGCAGAATTTGCTACAGTTTCCACCAAGCAATTAGTTTCAAAGGGTGGAATAACTGAATGGAGAGAGGTACTTTGTAGCACTCAGGTGACTTCTGATAGAATTGCTCAGATTCAAAGAGCTCTTATTGCAAGAGGTTACGATGTTGGAGCTGCTGGCGTTGACAACGTCATGGGAACTGACACTAAGAATGCATTGATTCAGTTCCAAAAAGACAATGGTCTGCCAATAGGCGCCCTTGACTTTGAGACTCTGAAAGCACTCGGTGTAAGCTACTAAGACTATAAGAATGAAACCTGATTTACTCAGGTGGATGATATAAAAAAGCCTCGTTGCATTAGTAACGAGGCTTTTTCAATTTAATATCGTTCTGATAGACATCATCTTTTGCGCAATGACCTTGGCGAAAAACTATCAGATAAATATGCAGAATGCTAGTTTGGGTAACTACCTTCATATATTCAAATAAATTACTAGATCTAACAGCAGCATATGGATCAACAAATTCAAAATCTCATACACAAAGAATTACACCGCCAGAGATCTGGGGTTGAACTCATAGCCTCTGAAAACTTTACGAGCCAGGAAGTACTCGACGCCATGGGCAGCTGCCTGACCAACAAATACGCCGAAGGCTATCCGGGAAGAAGATATTATGGTGGATGTGAAGTAATTGATGAAATAGAACAACTCGCCATTGATAGATTAAAAGATCTTTTTGGTGCTGCCTATGCCAATGTACAGCCACACTCAGGTGCGCAGGCCAATGCAGCTGTCTTTCTTGCTATACTCCAACCAGGTGATAAGATTTTAGGATTTGATCTTTCGCACGGTGGACACCTCTCTCATGGATCTCCTGTCAACTTTTCTGGCAAAGTATATAATCCTGTTTTCTATGGTGTTGAAGAGGACACCGGCACGATCAATATGGATAAGGTTGAGTCAATAGCATTGAAAGAAAAGCCGAAGTTGATAATCTGTGGAGCCTCCGCTTATTCCAGGGATTGGGATTATCCTCGTTTCAGGGCTATTGCTGATAAAGTCGGGGCACTTCTACTGGCTGATATTGCACATCCTGCAGGCCTAATTGCAGCAGGATTATTAAATGATCCTTTGCCTCACTCTCATATTGTGACATCTACAACACACAAGACACTCAGAGGTCCAAGAGGTGGAATTATTATGATGGGTAATAACTTTGATAATCCTTGGGGAAGAACTACAAAGAAAGGGAATCCCATAAAAATGTCTGCAGTCCTTAACAGTGGAGTCTTTCCCGGAATGCAAGGAGGGCCGCTGGAGCATGTCATTGCCGCCAAAGCCGTCTCATTCAAAGAAGCGAATTCTCCTGAATTTAAAAAATATGGAGAACAAGTTATCAGAAATGCCAAAGCAATGGCCAATAGGTTTGTCGAGCTAGGATATAAGCTAATTTCAGGGGGAACCGACAATCATCTTATGCTCCTAGACCTTCGGAATAAAGAACTTACCGGTAAAATAGCCGAAAATGCATTGGTAAGGGCTGATATTACGGTTAATAAGAATATGGTTCCCTTTGACACTCAGTCCCCCTTCGTTACATCTGGAATCAGAGTTGGATCACAAGCAATCACCACCAGAGGTCTCAAAGAAGAAGATTGTATTCGAGTAGTGAATTGGATTGATGGAATTCTCATGGATCCTGAAAATAACTCCCTCACCAAACAAACTCGAATGGAAATTAACGAGTTTATGTCTCAATTTCCTCTGTATGAGTCAAGACCCATATCCGTTTAAATAGTGATATTCTTTGATTAAGAAACAACTAATTCTGGATGCCCAAATTTGCATTTGTGAAGATAGTAGGCTTATTGTTTTTACTCTTCACCACTTTTCATCTTGTCGGACAGGAAACCAAGGTGCTTCTGGATGGTCATTCTTCTGTTCCAATTGAAGGAGCTATAATTTCAATTCAGGATTCGCTTTTGTCGATAACTGACAACCAGGGGAGATTTGATATTGCCAAGGAAATTTCAGACCATATATGGATATCGCACCTTTCTTATCGTGATACAATTTTGATAGGATTTCTACCTGATACCATCTATTTATCTCGCAATTCAATCCTTCTTGAACCCGTCACAATAAGCTTTGACAAAACCAGTAACCTACGGTCCATTCCAACTCTTGGTTATATATCAACGGATATTAAAACAGAACATAGCCGTACTGGTATATCTCAATTACTGAATACCATACCAGGGGTCTTTATGCATTCGGGTGCATTAAATACAAATCGAATAACAATTAGAGGTATAGGCAGTAGAAATCTTTTTGGAACCGCAAAAATCAAAGCATATCTCAATGATATTCCATTAACCAATGGAGTTGGTGAAACTACAATAGAGGACATGGATCTTTCGCTTATTGATAATATTGCGATAGTCAAGGGTCCGACAAGTAGCCTGTATGGTGCAGGTTTAGGTGGCATGATTCATCTGAATACGAAGGGTTCAATACAGTCCAACATTGTTCACCTTGAAAGTGGTATTGGTTCTTATGGATTGTTAACCAGTCGTTTAAGCTCTGTGGTAGATATCAATGCAACGAATAGATTGATCCTGCATTTAAATCAAACAAATTCTGATGGATACAGGGCAAACAATGAATATGACCGCCTCGGATTTAGCCTAATTGGTGAACATCAGTTGAATCCAGATCTAAATCTTTCATTTATCAATAATTATATTGATCTCAAAGCCAATATACCCAGCTCATTGAATGAAATTGACTTTATTCAAAATCCACAAATAGCAGCCTCGAACTGGCAATCTGTTAATGGATTTGAAGATTATACCAGATGGATTTGGGGTGTTTCAGGATCCTACAGATTGACCGATAATGCTATTATGAAAGCGTCAATCTTTTCGACTGACTTTGACTCTTATGAATCCAGACCATTTAACATTCTTCAAGAGGATAGCCAATCCATAGGATTGAGAGCTACGTACAAGCAAAATCTGGATATTCAGGAAAGACCGATCCTGTCAGTTGAATTTGGTCTGGAAACTTACTATGAATCCTACAATTGGCAGACTTTTGAAACCAATGCGGGCATTAAAGAAGGACTGCTGAGTAACAACGATGAAAAAAGAAAATACCTCAATCTTTTTGCTGCTGCACATCTGGATCTTTCCCCTGGTCTGCATGTCCAAGCCGGTATCAATTATAATAAGACAACTTACGATTATTTGGATCAATTCAATCCAGACATGATCGACCTTTCCGGGAATTATTCATTCGAAGGAACATTGTCTCCATATATTAATATCAATGCGGATATTGCTCGGGGCAATCCTTCCAATACATTGTTTGTATATGGATTAATCAGCCATGGTTTTTCTCCACCAAACCTGGAGGAAACTCTCTTGCCGAATGGTCAGATTAATCCCAATATACAACCTGAAAAAGGTATAAATTATGAAATTGGACTAAAAGGTACATTTTCGGAAAATTTCAAAATCAATATTTCCGGATATGCCATGACTGTAAAAGATCTTCTTGTAGCCAGAAGAACATCCGCGGATCAATTTATAGGCATCAATGCAGGTAAAACACAACACAATGGAATAGAAATGTCTGCGGGAACAAATTGGTCCATCGGAAAAATACAATTTGAATTTATTACCGATCTGGCGTTTCAAGAATTCGAGTTCAAGGAATTCATAGAAGATAGTATTGATTATTCAGGAAACAAGCTCACAGGCACACCTTCATATCAAATAAGGACAGAACTAAAAACGGAACCTATAGATGGTTTGAAAATAGGGATTGGCAACTTTGCGGTGGGTTCTCAATACTTACGAGATGATAATTCAATTGAGTCTGACCCATATTCTATTTGGCATACTTTCATTCTATATGATTTCGATTTGTCTCCAAAGTGGAACCTTAACATTCTGGGACGGCTCGAAAATCTCTTTGATCAAGAATATGCCTCTATGCTTTTGATCAATGCAGGTTCCTTTGGTGGCAGTCTTCCAAGATATTATTATCCTGGATTGCCGCGAAATCACTATTTCTCCGTTACGGTAACTTATCAGTTTTGATATACGGATAACGCACCTCAGTAAGGAACAATCCATGTGGTTTAACACTAAGTGGTTGCTGAAGTATTCTTTGCATTTCCATATCGTCGCGCACTTCATCCAGAGTCAATTTTCCAATAGAAACGTTTAGACACATACCGACTATCAATCTCACCATCCCTCTCAGAAATCTGTTTGCGGATATTTCAAATATCAATTCATTGCCCTCTCCTGATTTTGTCCAGGATGCATGTCTGATTTTACATTTATAGTTTTTGACATCAGATTTCGTTTTGCAGAAAGGGAAGAAGTCTTCATACTGCAACAATAAATTGGATGCCTTCTGAAGGGATTCAAATTCTATTTGATTAAAAAATGGAAAATGGTAAACCGTTTCCCTCCGAAAAGGATCTTTTTTAGCAGTTAAGAAATACTTATAAGAACGGAATATTGCATCATATCTAGCGTGCGCTTCTGCGTGGACAGGGATTATATCTATGATGACAATGTCGTCAGATAGTATGCCATTCAATTTATGGACAAATCCATAATCTAAGGTTGCATCGCTATCAAAATGCATGTAGAATTCGCTTGCATGAACTCCGGAATCGGTTCGACCACATCCCACAATTTCGATTGTCATTCTTAATACTTTGGAAAGGGTGTCTTCAATCTCTGCCTGAATAGTAGTAGCATTCGGTTGACGTTGCCAGCCACTATATCTTGTACCATTATATTGAATCAATCCAAAGTACCGCACTGAGATAATTAAACGAGGATAAAGTAAAAGCACTCCTAAGAGAGAGGAGTGCCACAAATGTAAAAGAGTTCATTTATAATTCTGGTGCCATTTAAACCATTATCAAGCTGCTTGTAATTTCTGAAGCTTGGATTTGGATAGCTTTTGCTCAATATATTCTCGATCGATAACCAGAGATTCCACATCATTTCTAGATGGGACTTCATACATGGCATCGTTCATTACCAACTCACAAATAGATCGCAATCCCCTAGCTCCTAATTCATATTGGATTGCTTTTTCAGCTACATATTGAATGGCATCTTCTGTAAATTCCAAATTGACATTTTCGAATTTGAAAAGTTTCGCGTATTGCTTGATTAGAGCATTTTTAGGTTCGCTCAAGATACGTCTAAGGGTATCTATATCCAATGGGTTGAGATATGTCAAAACCGGAACTCTGCCGATTAACTCTGGAATAAGTCCAAACGTTCGAATATCTTTTTGGGTGACGTATTGCAATAAATTCTCTTTGTCAATTTGTTGTTTAGAGGCATTGTTGTATCCGATGATCTGAGTATTCAGCCGTCGTGCAATTACTTTGTCAATGCCATCAAAAGCTCCACCACAAATGAATAGAATATTATCCGTATTCATTTTGATCATTTTCTGATCCGGATGTTTTCTTCCGCCTTGTGGCGGTACATTAACTTCTGTCCCTTCCAATATCTTCAACAATGCCTGTTGAACCCCTTCTCCCGATACATCCCTTGTAATACTTGGATTATCACTTTTCCGGGCTATTTTGTCAATCTCATCAATGTAGACAATCCCTTTCTCGGCCATGCTGACATTATAATCACACACTTGCAATAACCTACTTAAAATACTTTCTACGTCTTCTCCTACATAACCAGCTTCAGTAAGGACAGTAGCATCAACGATGGTAAACGGAACTTCCAGTAATCGCGCAATTGTCTTTGCCAGCAATGTTTTTCCTGTTCCTGTTTCTCCAACAAATAGAATGTTAGATTTCTCTATTTCGATTCCATCTTCTTCTCTCTGCTGATTGAGTCGCTTGAAATGATTATAAACAGCAACCGCCAATACTTTTTTAGCTTCATTCTGACCAATCACATATTGATCAAGATATTCTTTAATTTCCTTAGGAATTTTGATTTTGACACCAGATGCATCGAATTCCTTAAGTGCGGGTTTTGAATTTAACTCAGCATCTATAATATCACTGGCCTGTTCAACACACATATCACAGATATGGCCATCGATCCCAGCGATCAACATCTCCACCTCCACTTTTTCCCTACCACAAAATGAACATCTAGCGTTTTTCATCTTTCAAAGATTTGTGCAATCAAAGGTACAACTTAAAACAATTGAGCTTTGATAACTATTTGTCACCAAAGCTCGAAAATATGTCATTAAGGAACAATCCTACTTCTTTTCGGATTTTCCAACAGCTCTTTCCAAGACTTCATCAATCAAACCGTACTCCTTTGCCTCTTCAGCAGTCAACCAATTATCTCTATCACAATCTTCTTGAATTTTGTCATATTCTTGCCCGGTATGATCAGCAAGGATGTTGTACAACTCGGTCTGCATCTTCTTGATCAGTTTATATGAAATTTCCATATCTGATACCTGTCCCTGCATGCCGCCTAAAGGCTGATGGATCATAACTCTACTATGCGGAAGACAAGTTCTTTTTCCTTTCATTCCAGCTGTCAATAATACTGCCCCCATCGATGCGGCTAATCCTGTACAAATGGTAGAAACATCAGGTGAAATGTATTGCATGGTATCATAGATTCCCAAACCAGCCATGACACTTCCGCCAGGGCTATTAATGAACATCTGAACATCTCGTTTTGGGTCCGTTGATTCCAGAAAAAGCAATTGTGCCTGAATTACGTTGGCTACATAATCATTAACCGGAACTCCCATGAAAATGATTCTGTCCATCATCAAACGCGAAAAGACATCCATTCCAACAATGTTGAGTTGTCTTTCTTCGATGACCTGAGGTGTAAAACCATGGATATTGGGAACAGTGGTCTGCATGTACTTTTCAAGGTGCATGCTATTCATTCCATGATGCTTAGTTGCGTATTTAAAGAACTCTTTTTGATCTATCATTTATAATCGGATTTGTATTCTAGTTATTAATACGATGATATTAATGTACAGTTATATAATTACATCTGTACTGAAAAAAAGTTGACCATTAGTTTGGTGCATATTCTTTCTCGGCAATACTTCTAAATTCGTCCATATCAACTTTCTTCTCCTCAAGCTTTATAAGATCCTTTAGTTTTTCGAATATCTTTTGACCGACAATGGCTTCAGCAGCCTTATTGACTTGTTCCCGATCTTGTTTGAGCCTTGCCACGGTGGAGGAGATGTATTCTTCATTTGCATACATTCCTAAGTATTGTGCTACCTGTGCACCAAAATATTTATCCAGATCTTCCTCTTTTACTTCAATGTCATATTCATTGGCTAACTCACCTTGAATCATAGTCCATTTTAACCCTTGTGCAAATTGATTATATCCTTCTTCTACTTTGTCAACAGTATTTTCTTCACTTGACGTTACCAGCCATCTTTTCAAGAATTCGTTTGGTAATTCGATTTGATTGAGTTCTGTCAGCTTCTTCCGCAATTGCATAAAAAGAAGTGTATCACTTTCTTTCTCATAAAATTTTCCAATATCAGATTTCAGCTGCTCCAGGGCTTCCACTTCAGTTTTGATTTCATCATTTCCAAAATAGCTCTTAAAGAATTCTTCATTCATTTCAGCAAGACCAATTCTGTTGATCTCTGTGATTGTGCCGATGAAGGTATGATTCATACTTTCAGGGGCTTCGCCATCGAGACCCAAGAGATATTTTTCAACGTGTTTCTTGTCGCGATCTTTTTCAAAAGCATAAATATCAATATCCAACCTTAGGCCTTTACCTTTACCAAGAATTTGATCTATATATTGCTCATCCAAATCTTTGACAACAACAGAGAATTCATTTTCCAATCCTCCTGCTTTAATCACTCCATCTTCAGTTTCCTTGATCATCATTCGAATGATATCTTCCTTCTCGATGTCTTCTTCTACCATTTCCTGTTTCCCCATCCTTCTGCGAGCTTTGTCCAGGTCTTCCCTTGCCATTTCGTCGGACACCTTGATTAGATAGTAAGGTATCTCTTGTTCCTCTTCAAAGTTTTGGAATTCAAATTCCGGTGCAAGTCCAATATCAAATTTGAACTCAAAATCCTCCAATTGCTTTGTATCAAATGTAAATTGGGTTTGACTTTCTGATGGGATAGGTTGGCCCAGATACTTGATTTTTTCAGTGTCAAGATATTGGGACATCTCATCCTGTAATTTCTTGTTGACAATATCAATAAGAATACTTTGTCCATAAGTCCTTCGGATAAAGGACATTGGGGCTTTCCCTTTTCGAAATCCTTTGATTTGAGACTTTTTCCGATAGTTTTTCAGTTCTTCGGTAAACTTAGACTCATAATCAGACTTGTTGATCTTGATGGTTAATTCTGCATTGAGGTTATCTACATCATTCCTAATGATATCAGGCATATTGAATCTTAATTGTTAGCTGAAATTGGCAATTAATTTGAATACATGAAAAGAAAAAGGGCAAGCGAAAAGTGATTCACCTACCCCTTTTACAGTGCGGATGGAGGGAATCGAACCCCCACGCCCGAAGGCACTAGATCCTAAATCTAGCGCGTCTACCAGTTCCGCCACACCCGCAAAATTTTTGATATATTTCAAAAACGGATGCAAAGTTAATTGTTTTAAGGTAAAAATGAATAGTCAATAGAAGTTCAAATCAAAATATTCTCATAAACTGTATTTCAATGAAATTTGTAGAGAATCTTGCCACATTCAAGCAGCGTATTTCATTATTTCATAGCTTTATTTGTAGCTACTTTGATTTAAATGAAAGAGACAGCAACCATAATTCACAGTTCTGAAGAACGAAAGCTCATAAGGAATGCCTATCGCAGGCTGCTCAGGTCTATCAAAGCGCCTTTGAATAAGGAGGATGCTGTCAATATTCGTAAGGCATATGACCTTGCCGTTGAGGCGCACGCAAAACAAAAACGAAAGTCCGGTGAGCCCTACATTCTTCATCCGATCGAAGTCGCCAGAATATGCGTAGCTGAAATTGGTCTTGGACCAACGGCCATTGTATGTGCTTTGCTGCATGATGTGGTTGAAGATACTGAGGTAGGCCTTGAGGAGATCGAAGATCAGTTTGGGATCAAAATTGCAAAAATTGTTGATGGTCTGACCAAGTTAGATGGCTCTAATAACGCGGATTCTGCTCAGGCTGAAAATTTCAAGAAGGTACTTTCTACATTGGTTGAGGATGTACGCGTTGTACTTATAAAAATGGCCGACCGTCTCCACAACATGAGAACACTTGGCCATGTCCCACCCCATAAGCAACTCAAAGTAGCTGCTGAAACCAGCTATATCTATGCCCCTCTGGCACATCGACTGGGTCTCTATCAAATCAAAACAGAATTTGAAGATCTGTGTATGAAAATCACAGACAGCGAGACTTATCGTAAAATAGAGAAAAAGCTCAAGTCATCTGAAAAGGCTCGAAAAAGGTATATTAATGAATTCATGGCTCCGATAGTTAAAGGCCTGGATGACACAGAAATAATTTTCCGATTTACCGGAAGACCGAAGTCCATCTATTCTATTTCCAACAAAATCAAAACAAAGCAGGTCGATTTTGAAGAGATTTATGATTTGTTTGCGGTACGAATAATCATTGACGTTCCACCTAAAATGGAGAAACCGATTTGCTGGCAGGTCTATAGTATCATTACAGACTATTACCAACCCATTCCTGAACGCCTCAAGGATTGGATAACGGTGCCCAAAAGTAATGGGTATGAATCTCTTCACACCACGGTAATCGGACCCAAAGGACGCTATGTCGAAGTGCAAATCCGATCTGAACGAATGGATGAAATCGCGGAAAAAGGATTTGCTGCTCACTGGAAATATAAAGGTGTTCAAAGTAGTGATGATGTATATGATGACTGGCTACATGGTATCAGAGAGATTCTTGAAGACCAAGGCGCAGATGCAATAGAATTTATCAATGATTTTAAAACCAATCTTTTCCAGGAAGAGGTATACGTATATACGCCTAAAGGAGATATGAAAGTAATGCCCAAAGGGGCTACTGCCCTTGACTTTGCATTTAGTATTCACACGGATATTGGTTACCATGCAAAGGCAATAAAGGTCAACAATAAATTGGTCCCCATGGGTTACAAGCTGGAAAACGGAGATCAGTTAAGCGTAATCACCAGTAAGAACCAGAAGCCTAACGAAGGCTGGATAAAATGGGTCATTACAGGAAAGGCCAAAGGAAAGATCCGGTCTGCAATGAATGAAGAGCGGAAAAAGAAAGGATCATTAGGAAAAGAAGCACTTGAAAGAAAATTGAGAAATCTTAAGCTCAATTTCGAAGAGAATATAGACGCTTTTATTCGGCACTTTGGATATAAAGTTAGGGTAGATTTATACTATGCAATAGCACAGAACGAGATCAACCTGAGTGACCTCAAAAACTTTACCATTGAAAAAGGTAAAATTTCATTCGCTGAGCCTGACATTGAACCAAAACCAACACCAAGTGCTCCTAAAAGGATTCGAAAGAAAGCCGTAAATGGTCAATCCTTGCTTTTGATCAATGGGGAGTCTGCCGATCAATATGATTATTCATTTGCCACATGCTGCAATCCGGTTCAGGGAGATGAAGTTTTTGCCTACTTAACTGCTACTGCTGGATTGAAGATTCACCGTACCATTTGTCCCAATGCAGAGCACTTAGCTGCCAACTATGGATACAGAATTATGAAAGCGGAATGGGCATCTACTTCCAGCAGAGAGTTCGTTACAGAATTACTGATTTCAGGAATTGATGACGGGCCAGGCGTAATTGAAAGGTTGAGTCGTGAGGTTTCTGATCTTGGATTGGATATTCGATCATTTCATATCGATGGTATGCAGGGATATTTTGAGGCAAAAGTGAGCCTTTTAGTAAATAATAAAAATCAACTCAATATTGCAATTCGAAAGCTAGAGCAACTTAGCAATGTTTCAAGAGTTAAGAGAAATAATTGATCCGCATTATCTCTAGTTTCATATCTGTACTGATATTGTTATCTCCAACGGACTCTGTATCTTGCCAACATGCAGAGAACTCAAGACGACATTATAAAAGAAGTAATTAATATTTTCTCAAATCATCTTGAGAAAAATAGTTTTCGTAAAACTCCTGAACGGTTTGCGATTCTTGAAGAAATCTATAAAAGAACCGATCATTTTGATGCTGAGGCCCTTTATATACATATGAAGACCAGAAATTACCGTGTGAGCCGGGCAACAGTTTACAATACCCTGGAATTACTAGTCAATTGCGATTTGGTCAAAAAACACCAGTTTGGTAAAAACCTTGCACAGTATGAAAAGTCCTATGGTTACAAACAACATGATCACGTCATTTGTGCGCATTGCGGAAAAGTGGTTGAATTCTGCGACCCAAGAATTCAGCAAATTAAAAATATGGTTGGGGACCTCCTAAATTTCGAAATAACCCATCATGCACTCAATCTTTATGGTATCTGTGGTTCCTGCCAGAAAGAACATGATACAAGATCACCGGACACAACATAAATCTCAATAAATACAGTAGGCATAGATAGGTATTTGGCCAAAAGACCTCTAAATTCGCATCTTGGTCTAAATATATTTTTATTACTATCCATATATTCAAAATATATCAGAATGGTAGATGTACTTCTAGGATTACAGTGGGGAGATGAGGGCAAAGGTAAAATCGTTGATTACCTAGCCCCTCAATATGACATTGTAGCACGATTTCAAGGTGGCCCAAATGCCGGACATACTCTGAAATTTGAGGGCAAAAAGTTTGTCCTTCATACTATTCCTTCTGGCATATTTAGAGAGGGCATTATGAATTTCATTGGAAACGGAGTTGTCGTTGACCCAATTACGATTTCTGATGAAATAGCCAAGCTTATTTCGTTTGGTGTCGACTATCAGAATCGGCTATTCATTTCCAAAAAAGCACATCTCATTTTACCGACACATCGGTTAATTGATGCTACTTCTGAGGCTGCCAAAGGAAAGAAAAAGATTGGTTCCACGCTTAAAGGAATTGGGCCGACTTACATGGATAAGACAGGTAGAAACGGGCTCCGAGTTGGAGACCTTACCATGCCGAATTTTGAATCCAGATATCAGGCATTACGAGAGAAGCATTTAGATCTCATTAGATTATATCCAGAAATTGAATTTGATCTGGCAGGAGAAGAAACTAAGTGGTTTGAGAGCATTGAAGTTCTGAAATCTATTAAACAAGTGGATGGTGTCTACTACATAAACAATGCTATTGCCTCAGGGAAAAAGATTCTTGCTGAAGGAGCGCAGGGGTCTATGCTGGACATAGACTTTGGTACCTATCCATACGTTACTTCCTCTAATACTATAGCCTCAGGCGTTTGCAATGGACTTGGCATTGCACCGACCAAAATTGGGGAAATAATCGGCATTGCCAAAGCATATTGTACACGCGTAGGCAGTGGCCCCTTCCCAACTGAATTGAATGATGAAGTTGGTGAGAAACTAAGAAAAATTGGTCAGGAATTTGGGGCAACGACAGGACGAGCAAGAAGGTGCGGTTGGTTGGATTTACCCCAATTGAAGTATAGCATTCTTATCAATGGTATAACACAACTAGTAATTACAAAAGCTGATGTTCTAAATACTTTTGAAGCAATTAATGTTGCTACTGCATATCGCTACGATGGAATGGAGCAAGTTCATTTACCATATGATCTGGAAACGATAAAAGTAACACCAAAATATAAATCCATTGAGGGATGGACATCTGATTTGGAGGGTTTGCTAGGATTTGAAATGTTACCTGACAAACTTTTGAATTATCTCAAGTTCATAGAATCTTTTGTGGATGTTCCAATTACTATGGTCTCAACAGGTCCAGAAAGGAAAAAACTGATTGTCAAAAAAGAGTATTTGCATGCCTAGTATTTGGATTGGGCGATAATTATATATTGATACTGAAGTGAAGTTTCATCTACATTCAGAATCTCATATCCACATTCTTCAAGTTCCTGAGTAACCTGATACGCCGACATTTTTATTGAAGCATCTGGCCCAATGGGCAATTCTCCTGGCTTATAGTCAACGACAATTACCCTACCTTTAGGTTTGAGATTTTTTTTGAGATTTGAAAAGTAGGCTACTCTTTCCTGAATATATATATAGGTATTTGCTACTAAAACTTCATCGGCCTCTGCTATTTTGAGCTCAGGATTCGTCGGAGTCCCCAATCTGGTTTCAAATTTACTCAGCTGAGATACAGTAAGTTGGTCATACTTGACACTGTCCATAAAAGTTACAAACCTTGGATCAATATCCACTGCAATCACTTTACCTGCGCGTCCAACGAGCCTAAAGGCAAAATAACCCGATCCAGCACCCAGATCTACGATTGTTTTATTCTCAATATCATCAATGAGTGCTATGATCATTTCCGGTTTTTGCCAAATGACCCGCTCATTACTCTCGTATTGCTCTAATAGATTTTCAAACTCGGATGGTTTTTCAGGAACTTCTTCCTGACCCTTATTTACAGAAGAATTTGAATCTGGTGGATTGCTGCAGGCAAGGTTACCGATGGTAAGCATCAATGCAAATGCCATAAAATAATTCCATCTCATATAGTAAATATCTTTTTCAGCAGCCTTCACCTAACCCTTTTTGCTTGAGGGCCGGTCTCGTAAAGTTAAATTTTTTGATCTCGAAAATCATTACCCCGAATACTAAAACATATTCTAAAGCAACGATCCATAGATTTTCACTAAAAGGTTCATATGTATAGTTGAAATAAGACCCTATGATAACAAAACTCCATAGTATTGGAAATCGATAATCTGAAAATAGACAAAGAGCAATCATCGGCGTAATATACCAGGGATGAACCAAGGAAGATAAAGAAAGGTAGATGGTCATCCCCCAAAGACATAGTGTAGGAAAGTTTCTTAAATACCCATTACGATTCCACCATGTTAATATCCAGATTGACAAAAACACCATAATGCCAAGCATAGGTCCTGCCGATTGGATGATGTTGTACCCTTTATATTGAAATCCAACCCATCTGATCACATAATATACACTCGCATTGAATTCAAATCTCTGAAAGTAGAGTGATAAACTATCACCTAAATTTTCGAGCAATGTCAGATCATAGAAAGGTATTGCAAAAAAGACTAACCCCATTCCCACAAAGAGATAATACCGCATGACTTTTCTCCACGGTAACAGTACCAGCAAGAAAGGTAGAAACATCAAGGGCAACAATTTAGAAGCAATCGCGGCTGCCATCGCCATCGCCGACCACCATATCCTATTCTTCCACAGCAGTACGATGGAAAGCAACAAGAAGAATATCATTGCCGCTTCTAAATGGCCATTACCAGAAAGCTCAATTATAATTAATGGATTGAGCGCATAAAGGAGTACTCTTTTTTTTGAGCCTATAATTTCTTTTAAGAGAAATATCAGAATCAGGATGGATCCCATATCCATCAAAGACAAAATGCTTTTCATCACAACGGAAAATCCATAGATACTTTCAGGAAAAATCCAAGCACTAAAAGCAAAGATCCATTGACCTACTGTTGGGTAAATCGAAAAATATTCCTGTGAATTTAGCTGATCAAATAAAAACTGATCAAGTCCTTTAATTTGATTTCCCTCTAAAAGATAGAATAACGGTAGTTGCTCAAAAGCTGAGATTCCCTCAAGATACAATCGTCCATCCCAAACAAATCTATAGATATCATCTGATAATCCAGGAAAAGCTATTCCTGCAGCAGCTCTCGCTACAAAAGCAGCAATGATCAGTGTCGTAAATGACAATCCTTGATCGGACCTAAAAATGAAATACATATAACCTGCAAAGGCCACGATGTAAAGAGTGACAATCCAATTGAAATCCTTCTGTCCGACACAAAATGCTAATCCCAGAATAGATGACAACCAGAGGATCAGAATAAAAACAGAAAGAATATCGTACTTAACCTGAACTTTGGACATTGGTTACATTACCGAATATGCCTGAGGGAAAAATAAAATATAGTACCAAATCCTACCATTAACATACCATGAAAAACTATAAAGAGAGTTGTTTCAAGATAGATACCCATAAGTAAACCACCTAAAAAATAAATAGCCATCAAGCCTTCAAAAATAGTCGTCCAAGATAATTTACCATCGAAATATTTTTGATTTTTAAATGAATCCTTGATAGACCGGATATTGAATTTTGGAGTACGAACAAATGGAGACTGTTTACCGATGTACCCTTGAATAACAGCTACAGTATTATGGAGGGAAAGCCCCATTGACAGAGATAAAAAGATAGGAAAGAGAATTATGAACTTTACAAATCTTCGGAAATAAGTTTCATTGTTTGATGGACTGGGATATTTATGTTCGGATTCTACATTGGCGACAAAATATACAGCTACAACAGACACGAGTCCAATTAAAAAATATCCCATGTATCCATACTCCATACCATACATATTAATCAAAAAAACAAGAGGAACACTAAACACACCGGCCATGAATATGAAAACAAAAACTCCACTACTCAATAGATGCCCTGTGGCGTGAATTTTTTGGAATAAGGAGAGATTTGAATTCCAAACAGTAGGTAACATTTTCCGAGCTGTTTCGGCTCCACCTTTCATCCACCTGTATTGTTGGGATTTCAGGCCATTCATTTCTGCAGGTAATTCAGCTGGGGAAGACAAATCTTCCAAATAGATAATCTCCCAGCCTTTTAGTTGAGCTCTATAACTAAGATCTAAATCCTCTGTTAACGTGTCAGCTTCCCAACCTCCTGCATCCAAAATTGTCCTCTTTCTCCATACCCCAGCAGTACCATTGAACTGAAGCATACAATTCGCTCCTTTTCTACCAATCTGTTCAATTCTGAAATGAACATTCAATTGAAGTGCTTGCAATTTGGTAAGTACCGAATAATCCTCATTGATATGTTCCCATCTTGTTTGAACCACACCGACCTTATTATTCTTGAATTGTGGGATTGTTCGCATAAGAAAGTTCTTCCTTGGCAAGAAATCAGCATCGAATATGGCAATGAATTCACCCTTGGCTTTAACAGTGGCTTCCTTTAATGCGCCTGCTTTATATCCTTGTCTATCTTTTCTATGAACATGTACTATATCGAATCCTTTGGCTATGTACTCTTCAACCTTTTCCTTGGCAATGTTGACGGTTTCATCGGTAGAATCATCCAGTATTTGTATTTCTAACTTCTCCCTAGGGTATTCTAATTCGACAATGCAATCAATTAATCTGGGAACCACATACATCTCATTATAGATAGGTAATTGAACCGTTACAAACGGAATATTATCCAACGCTTCCCATTCTGCCAGAGGTTGTGGACTACGATGATATTTTTTGTAGTAGTATAATAAATTGAGTTGAAGCAGACAGTACACTGTAATATATCCTAGTGCTAGTGAATATGCCCCGATCAATATATATCCTAATATCTCCATCCTAAAGCTTTGGGTTTTACTATAACAGTTTAAAGATGGTCCACAATATTTTATGCCCAGCTAAAAATGTTCCTTTTATCGTGCCCGATACTTTTGAAATACCTATTCTTTTACGGTAGTTTACCGGGACTTCGGTACATTTTAATTTGTTTTTTGCCGCTTTTACTTGCATTTCAACCGTCCACCCAAAATCGCGATCTTGCATATCGATCTCTAAAAGTTTGGAATACTTAATGGCTCGAAATGGTCCTAAATCGGTAAATTCATACCTATAAAAAAGACGAATCAGAGTCGTTGCCAGCCAATTACCAAATATTTGTTGCGGCATCATAGCTCCTTTTTCCAGATTGCCTAGAGCTCTCGACCCAATCACAAGATCATAATCGCTTTCAATAATTGGATGGATTAGATTAGGCATCTCTTCTGGGTGATCCGAATAATCCCCATCGATAAATACAACTATATCCGGTTTGTCTTTCTTTTCGCATATATACTCCATGCCTTTCAAACAAGCGTTGCCGTATCCAGGTATTGGTTGATCTACAACGTGAGCACCGGCCATTTGAGCATTTTGTCTAGTTTGATCTGTACTGTTATTGTTGCAAACTATAATATCCCGTACGAGTTCTTTAGGGATATCCAATACTACTTTTCCTATTGAAGATTCTTCGTTATATGCTGGAATGATTACATCAATAACGGCACTGCTACGCATGAATGAGCTTTTGCTTTTTAAAGGCCACAAAAATACCTGATTATCTACTACTGTGTTGTCGAAGACTATACATTTGAGGAAATAAATTCTTCAATTCGCAATTTGATCACCGGACAACAAAACTGGCGTTTGCTCGTAATAAATGGATGCTTAACACATACTTGATACCTCTATACTTATTGCCCGGAAAGGGCTTATAAATTCTTTATGAAATTCAGCCCAATAGCAATATTAAGTTTGTTCCTAATGATTTGGCTTTTCCATTCTTGCGAGGAGCAAACATTTGATATAAGCTCTTCCACAAAACTTTCTTTCTCAAGTGATACATTGCGTTTCGATACCGTTTTCACAACCATCGGATCAGCCACGAGGTCTATCAAGGTTTATAATTCTTCAGACAATTGGATTAATATCAGCGATATTACGTTAGGAAATGGTTCAGTTGGAAGATTCAGAATTAATGTCGATGGTGTTTCTGGAAATAGATTCGCAAACATTGAGATTCCACCTAACGATAGCATCTATATATTTTGTGAAGTTACAGTAGATCCTGATCAACCTCTTTCAGAAAGCCCTTTTGTCATAAACGAAAGGATCTATTTTAATACTAATGGTAATGATCAATCTGTACTACTGGAAGCCTGGGGTCAAAACGCCAATTATCTCCCAAATCAATTCAATGCTGGTGGATTGGCTTTACTGACATGTGATCTTCAGGAACTTATATTTGATGACCCTAAACCCTATGTTATATATGGTGTACTGCTCGTAGATAGTTGTGACATTGTCATACCCGCAGGCACACAAGTATACGTACATGGGGGGCTTGTGAACTCTCAAAATTTTGGTTCATATAATGATGGCCAATTTATATTCCTGAAAGATGCAAGTCTGAAAACCGAGGGAACAGTTGATAATCCTGTAATCATACAGGGAGATAGACTTGAAAGTGTTTTCAGTGATGTCGATGGGCAATGGACCGGCATCCGATTTCTGGACGGAAGCGATGAAAACGAACTTAATCATACTATTATAAAAAACAGTATACTTGGGATATTTGCTGATTCTGCAACAACTGTAACCCTAAAAAATATTCAGATCTTCAATACATCGAATGCTGGAATTCTGGCATCTCATGCTACCGTTACTGCTGAAAATTGTCTTATTTATAATAATTACGGCGGCGGTATCCAACTAAATTATGGGGGTAGCTATGAATTTAGCTATTGCACGATTGCTAGTTATGGCATCAATGCGCCAACGCTAACGATGAACAACATTCTCTGCCTTGATGCTTTTTGTTCCGTATACAGGACGAATGCATTGGAGGCAAGTTTTACGAATTGCATTTTTGCTGGAAGCTCTGAAGATGAATTCGATTTCTTTGATATTGAATCTGGAAATGATCCAGGATTGTTTGATTATCAATTCAACCATTCCATTGTGAAAGTTGATGAACTAATAACGCAAGAGGGTTTTACTGATTTCTTTGATCATTGCACGGAATGTGTTGTACAAATGATTGGTGATCCTCTTTTCATTGGAATTGATAGTAGTAATTACCGATTGGATACAATGTCCATTGCTTTAGACAGAGGAATACCTATTCCCGGTATAATGACAGATCTCATTAACCAAACCAGGGACTCCGAAAATCCTGATATTGGCTGTTATGAATTCCAGTAAGAATTATAGATTCTGGTTTTGATAGACATGGTACCTCTAGACGCTATCTAATCCGAAAGGTCTTTTATTCTTGCAGGTTCCACAGTAATTTTGGATAAGATTAGAATTCCGACCAAAAAAAATATTGCCAGTGTTAAAACACTATTTCTCATACCACCAGTCAATTGTTCTATGAAGCCAAAACTAAACGTACCAACGATGATTGCTACTTTTTCCAGGACATCATAAAAACTGAAGTACGAAGTAGTATCTTTCGTTTCAGTCGGTAATAGCTTGCTATATGTAGAACGTGACATGGACTGTACCCCTCCCATCACTAATCCTACAAAGGCCGCAAGTATATAGAATTGAAGATCACCATGGACAAAATATGCAGTGAAACATATAAATGTCCAAATGACAAGAATAATGGAAAGTGAGAATTTGTTGCCTTTCCGGTCAGAAATCTTGGCAAATAAATAAGCTCCTCCTATAGCCACAATCTGAAGTATTAAAACTAATAGAATCATTTTTTCAGTAGCAAACTGCAACTCTTTCTCCGCAAAAGTTGCAGCTAGAAATATGACTGTCTGTGCTCCGGCACTATAACAGAAGAATGCCAAAAGAAATCTCTTCGTATTGAATTGGCCTTTTAGTTGTTGCCAGACATGAAGTAGTTCCTGATATCCCTTCTGAACAATATTATTTTGATGAATGGTTTTTCTTCTATCATTCGGAAGTCTCTTGAAGGTAATCTGTGCGAATCCGAACCACCAAAGTCCAACCATGACAAATGCTATTCTTACAGCTACACTGTCTTGAGATATTCCAAACCACCCTGGATTCATAATGATGATCAGGTTTGTAATCAGTAAGATAACGCTCCCCACATAGCCATAGGCGAATCCTTTGGCAGATACCGTATCTAAACGTTCTTTAGAAGCAATGAGAGGCAGATACGAATTGTAGAATACTAAACCGCCTGCAAATCCAATTGTCGCCAAAATAAATGCTAATATGCCCAAAGTAAGCTGCCCCATCCCTTGAAACCAAAATAGAGAAATACAAGCCAACGACCCCAAGGTTGTAAAAAAACGCAGAAAGAACTTACGCTTTCCTCCATAATCTGCAATTCCACTAAGCAACGGAGAGAATAAAGCAATTAGAAAATAAGCCGCCGAAATAGAGAACGCATACAATGCACTATTGCTCAATTGAAAGCCAAGAATATTTATTCTGCTATCCGTAACTTGAAGAAAATAACCAGGGAAAATAGCCGTGGTGATTACAAGCGCATAAGCGGAATTTGCCCAATCAAAGAGTGCCCATCCATTTATAGTTTTTTTGTCGTTAATTTTGATTTCGGTTGAAGCACTCGTAGACATAGTATATAGAATATGTGGTCTCTAGGATGGCCGAATATATACTTTTGTCGTATAGAAATTATTAATACCTTGATGACAAGAAGAAGTCTGCAATGAATATTGCCATACTTTCAAGAAATCCTCAGCTTTATTCTACTCAAAGCCTTTTCAGAGCTTGTCGAAGGAGGGGACACTATGTCAGGGTCATCGATCACATGAGATGTCAACTGGCTATCCTTAATGGATCAAAATATATTCAGTATCAAGGTGAGATTTTGAAGCATATTGATGCTGTGATACCAAGAATAGGATCTTCTGTCACAAAACCAGGAGCAGCAGTCCTTAGACAATTTGAATTGCAAAATATTCTTTCTGCCATTACTACCACAGGCTTGCTTAACGCTAGAGATAAATTGAGAAGTCTGCAAATTCTCAGTTCGCATAAAATTGAGACAGTCGATACAATTCAACCAGAATTAAATTACAGGGCGGATAAAATTATTCAATTGCTTGGAGGGCTTCCAGTTGTGGTAAAGCTTTCTGAAGGAACACATGGAACTGGAGTTATGCTTGCAGATTCAAAAAATGGCCTTATCACTATATTGGAAACATTTCATAACCTTGACCAAAAGGTATTGGTTCAAAAATTTATAAAAGAAGCCAGAGGTCAGGATCTCAGAGCAATTGTTGTCAATGGAGAAGTGGTTGCATCAATGAAAAGAAAAGCACAACCCGGAGAATTCAGATCGAATCTACACAGAGGAGGTACAGCAATTCATATCAAACTTGATAGTTCTGAACAGAAAGCGGCCATAGATGCCGCCAATGCGCTTAAATTGGGCGTTGCGGGTGTCGATCTGCTTCAGTCAAAAAATGGTCCTTTGGTATTGGAAGTAAATCCTTCTCCTGGATTGGAAGGAATAGAAACCATAACTAAGGTCGACGTAGCGGGTAAGATCGTAGAATTTCTGGAAAGCAAAATTGATGCTCATCGCACGCTGGCTGATATGATTTCTTAGAAAGCGATTTTTTTCCACTAACAAGTAGGAAATATACTTTCATTTCTTTTAATATCATGCATCAATGAAGAATTTGGAAATAAACGGTGCCAGTATTGCCCCGGGCGAATCTCAAGAAGTCAAAATTAATGTCGGTAAACTGGCCTCTGGTACAAGAATTCATATATACGCCAATGTCTACAGAAGTGCCAAAAAAGGACCTGTTCTTCTGGTTCTTGGTGGTGTGCATGGAGATGAAATAAATGGTGTGGAAATCGTTCGAAGATGTGTATCCGATGGTGTTTTTGAAAATATCCAAAAAGGATCTGTTATAGCTATTTCCTTGCTTAATGTTTATGGATTTATCAATTTCTCGAGAGAGATACCTTATGGCAAGGATGTCAATAGAAGTTTTCCCGGAACTGTTAGTGGTTCACTAGCTTCACGAGTTGCCCGAGTACTAACTAAAAAAATTCTTCCACATGTAGATTGCGGTGTTGATTATCATACCGGAGGAGATAGTCGTTATAACTTTCCACAAATAAGATATACCAAAGGCGATCCTCAAGCAAAAGAATTGGCTTTAGCATTTGGTGCTCCAATCACTTTGGCGAAACCTGCAATTTCCAAATCCTTGAGAAAAGTAAGTCGCGATATGGGACTCACAATGCTAGTTTATGAAGGCGGTGAAGCAAGTAGATTCGACGGATTTTCAATAAATAATGGGATCAATGGATTAAAAAGACTTATGAAACATCTTAAGATGATCAAAACTGATATCCCTAGTTTGCCAACACGTCAGTTTATTAAAACAACTTGGGTCAGAGCTCACCAAGCAGGAATTTTTACATGGACAAAATCATCCGGACATCTAATCACAAAAGGTGAGCCTCTCGGCTATATAAATGATCCAAATGGTCAAGTAAGCCACAAAGTATTATCAAAACATGATGGATTCATCATTGGACATAACAACGCTCCTGTTGTGAGACAAGGCGATGCATTGTTCAATATTGGAATTCAATAGAAGCCCCTAACAATACAAAAGCCCGACACAAGTAGAGTACATCGGGCTTTTGATTGATCAAATATCAACACAATTTAATATTCCCAAAGATCATGTTCAAAGTTGAAGATTTCTGCCTTGATCTTTTCTCCTTCTAATAGAAGGTCTACACCACTGACATAATCCTGCAATCTCCGGTCATAAACATTGGATTCCTTAAAGATGTAACTTGAAAAGAAACGCATAGCAAATAGATCCTCCCAACTTACCAAGGCAGCATCATTGGCAGCATTGAATACCCGATGACGCGAGAATAACTCCCTACATTCCGGATAATAAATCCAAAACATTGGACGATCAAAAAGGAAATTGTCATTTTCATCAAACTTATCAATGATCGGAGCTATACCAAGTATTCGAACTTTCAAAGTAGAATACTTTCTATCGAAGTACCATACTTCTTTAATTCTGAACTTCTTGATGTCTTCCGGATTGATTTCGTTTCTTACAATTTTAATTTCTTCTTCATACGTCTCGGGATCATAGCTAATTACAGTATCCACGGTTGCAGCCAAAGAAGCAACTTCATTGGGTTCTAGTGGATAACTGAACTCACTTATTCCCGGGTCAGAAGGAACATCATATGCGGTAATTTCGCCATTCATGGCTGCATCAAGAATTATCTTAACGAAGTATTCACCAGGATAGGAGAAAGGTGCATTCATCTTTTCCCTAACATCGATTACTCGCCAGACTCGCTTTTCCCATAAAATATCAGCTTCTCTGAGCGGCTCATAGGGCAAAACTCTTCTTTCTTGAATGATGCGCTTTTCTACAATATCATCTATCGGCTTTTCGAAAAATGGTTCACTAGATTCTGTCCTTGGTACTTCTGGCAACTGAGCCATAACCTGGCCTGCTACAAAAAGAACCAATACTAAACTGAAAAGTGATTTGAATGACATTAGCATGTGTTATATTTAATTGTTCTATTTTATCTGGAAGGAAAGTGAATTCACTTCTCTTCCTGCTTTGTCGCCTGGACAAGTAACTTTTACATCTTCGAAAAGATACGCATCCCCAGGCCTTGCTGCTTTAATCATATTCGCAACCTTACCTTTAAATGTTGGACCTGCATTGGTTCCTACAACAGGATCTGCTCTTTTAGCAATCCTAGTGACGTTAAAGCCCTGAACTTTACATTTAGCATCAAAGTCAAAATTCTCCAGCCAAGGAATCAGACCAGGCATTGCCTTAAAACTTCCGTTTCCAATTTTACCACCTTTGAATTTACCAAGCTTCACAACAGGATCAGGAATCCTTTTAACCTTATAATCAAACACTGTAGGTTGTAATCCACCACCTGAGACGGTAATTTTTGAAGAACCAGGTGTTGTAACTCTCGCGTTGAATTTTCCATTTCCTGTAGAAGATAGCTTCAATCCTCCCCCTGATGCATTCACTTTCAAATCTTTAGTGGCAACACCTGCAGCAGAAACTGAGACAGGATTATCCACTCCGATATAGAAAACATTCATCTTATCCAATGATACTGCCACAGACCTAAGGCCAACTTCGTATTCGAAATCGTTCTTGACTGTCTTCACCTCACCTGTAACAGGGTTGGTCACAGTAATGGCAGCTGTATACTTCTTAACTCCTGTGGAAGAAGCCGTTTCTGAAAATTTGGCAACACCCTCCTTAGCGGGCATTGTTTTTCCATTAACTTTTATACTTACACCTGTATTTGACGCTTTGGAAGCTGAAGCACTTAAGAATACATCGGTTTCAAATTTTTCTCCTTTGATCACATAGGTTCTCTTGGGAGATGAAACAACTTTATATTGATCAAAAACAACTTCTTTACCTCCGACTTTACTCATAAACTCGTTCAGCACAACTGCCTCCGAGTTTTTGATATCGTTGACCCATTTTGTAAACATTGGCTCAACTGCACCTAAAGGCATCTGTTTAAAGTTAAAATCAGACCAGCTGACTTTCTTTGCTGCTTGCCATTCCGCATCATCAATACTGATTGGAATGTTCGCCTCGACAGAAGCTCTGTCCTCTTCATCGACAAAAGACAGAAACTTAGCCTTGGCCTCAACAAGCTTGGCTTTCAACTCCTCTCCTGCACCTTGATCCAGGAGAATTCGAGTAGTAACATCCTTATCTTTTATGCCTTTGTACTTTTTCTTTCCTTGATCCATCTTGTAATCACCTTCGCTATAAGGTGTTCCGTCATTATCTCCAGCCTCATCAACAATATTGTCGAAAATGCTTTGTATATAGTCACTGGCATCTTTGGAATATGCACGCACTTCCTTTGATAGATCAGCGTATCTCTGTAATTCTGCTTTCTTCTTTGATAGTTGCGCTACCTGATCCGGAATCTTTCCATTCGCTTCATCAAGTGCACCATTGGATTTCACCAAACCGTCATTCACAATTTTGAATGCATTGAAGATTTCAGCAGATACGTTTAGGGCAAGCATCGCGGTCAAAACGAGATACATAAGATTGATCATCAGTTGCCGCGGTTCCTTAGGTATTGACATGCTCTAATGTATTTAATGGTATTGAAAAATGGTTTCTACAATATTTGGTTTTGAAAGCATTCATTAGCTTACTGGAACTGAGGCAGCCTGTTGACCTGTCATAGCAGTAAGTACATTGCCATATACAGAATTCAACGAGCCTAGATTTTTATTCAGTGCTGCCATCTGCTCTTTATATCTCTTGGTATCTTCTAGTGAATCGCCAAGATCAGCCATAGCATCATTGAGTTTAGAATAGAAATTATTCATTGTATTAATCTGGTCGCTGGTTCCACTGAAGTCAATTTCTTGAAGAGCTTTCAGCGCTCCCAGATTTTTTGACATAGACTGCAACTCTGTGAGCATTCCGCCTAACTGATTTTCTACCACTTCTCCATTCAGAGCAGTGCCACCTGAAGCACCACCAGCTGCGAGAGGAGTGATTTCAGAGTGATACTTTTCAAGTCCAGGATACAATTTCTCCCAATAATAATCTTTCTCAGGAGGTAGGACACCTAGCATTAGGAACAAAAATGCTTCCGTAACTAGTCCTGCTATTAGCATTTCCGTACCGTATGCCCAGCTATTAATTTTGAAGAGCGCACCTAGCATAACAATTGCAGCACCTACACCAATTATGAAGTTCTTTAATCTTTTGAACCAATTTGATTTGTAAAAAGCCATGTGAATAAAATTTACTTGGTTTAGTTGAAATAAGTTTTACAATACAGCATTAGAAATCATTGATGGATCTTCCTAGGAAGGTCATCACGCATCTAAATCCTGTGAATGAGTTGGTTGTATCCTGGTATTCGTAATTCCTTGAACCCGTTTGGATATAGTAAGATATGTCTTTCCAAGACCCTCCTCTGGTTACTTTACGTTTATAAGAATCTGGGTCATTTTCGTCAGAATTGTACCTGATATCAGGGTTATTGTCATGCATATATGATTGTGCATTCTCTACAAAAGCGGAAGAAGTCCACTCGGAAACATTGCCTGCCATATTATACAATCCATAGTCGTTAGGGAAGTAAGCACTTGCTTTTACAGTGTAGTATCCACCATCTTCTGGATAGTTCCCCCTGCCAGGCTTAAAGTTGGCAAGTAAACATCCCTTGGCGTTTCTAGTATAGTATCCACCCCATGGATACATTGATAATTCTTTCTTTCCTCTTGCCGCAAATTCCCATTCATATTCGGTTGGCAGTCTGTAGTCTTCGGTCTGCAGATCATCCTTTCCGGTTTTCCATTGATTCCAGAAAGAAGTCCTCCAATTACAAAATGCCTTTGCCATTTGCCAATTCACTCCTACAACCGGATAGTCATCATATGCAGGGTGCCAGAAATAATTTCTGGTCATTGGTTCATTGTATGAATAGGCAAAATCTCTTATCCATACCAGAGTATCTGGGAAAATGGCTGTCTCGTCTTCTTCGATTACATCTCGTCGATTCTCGGCAAAACGCTCTCCTGTTTTTTGCCAATTGATCCATTCATATTTATAAATCAATTGTCTAACATCAATTTCCTTGCGACCGGCTAATCTTTCATCGCCCTGGTAATAGAGGTCTTCAAGAATCTCATCCTCCCAATCAATATCCAATTCCCAGTCGATTTGAGTATTGCCGTAGTCATCTTCAATAATGTTGTCCAGATACGTGTGTGCCAGGGAGTCTCGAACCCATTCAACAAATTGCCGATATTCATTATTGGTGATTTCGGTTTCATCCATGTAGAATCCAACAATAGAAATAGTTTTGGGTCGCTGTATATATGAACTGGAAATATCCTGATCACTTTGACCTACCGTCAACGAACCTGATCCTACATACACCATTCCATATGGATTAATGCCTTTCCAGCCTGGTCTGTCCAAAACACCAATGAGTTGGCCACTTTCTTTGGATCCACCTCCACATGAAACAAGGAAAACAACAAGAACCAATAAGATCGATTTACAGAATTTTTTCATGTTTTATTCCAACTTTTCCGCACTTGAGATTTATGTCTTAAAAAGAAATGCGTTTTATTAACGCCACCCTGCTTTCTCAAAGTATGCAAAAGTATATTTTTTGTTTGTTCAAATAGCTTTAACGTTTTCACAATTTACCTTCGTAATCTATAGGTTTCTTGGATTGTAGATTATACCGGGTAACCTCCCTTTTCCTAGTCTTGTGTCTATGCTATACTTGATCACGAATTCGTGTGATCCACTTGAAATGGTATCTAGTGCAGACAGTGTATAATCGTACGCATATAGCATCGTCATACCATTTTTCAATTCTACACCAATTGTTGCAATGAATGCATCAAGTGAGTTCCCGTCATAACCTCTAAGTCCACCTCCTAAGATAAGATTATCGTTATATCTTCCTATAAGGTGAAATTCACTTTGAGTTTTGACAAAATCCGTTTTCAAATAAACATGGGGGATAATTGTAATACTTTGGAGAAAGTCCAAATTATATGCCAAAAACAAATTGACGCTGGATTGTTCAGTAACTAATGAATTAAACCCGCTCTCAAAGTTTAGTTCACCTCCCAGAAGACCAAGATAAGATATACTTGCAGTCAACTTGTCATTCACAAAATATGCTCCGATATCCCCTATATAAGTAGAACTTGAGACTTTACTCAAGGGCAAGTCAGCATCAGCATGATTAATGACTCCATTGATATACGTACCATCTGGGGTTCTAAGTTGCGCACCATCAATACTACTATTAATTAATCCTAGAGCTCCACCAATATTCAATTGCGAATATTCATTTATTTGAAAATGATAGGCGTAACCCAATTTTGCCATGGTCCAACGTTCAGCTCCAGAAGATTGATTCGAAATATTGATCCCAATACCACCCGCTAACATATCAAACGGAATATGAAGACTGATATTCTGAGCTGTTGGACTTTCAGCAACATTAGCCCACTGCTTGCGAAATACAGCTGAGATATCTAATTGATCTTCAATCCCTGCGATGGCTGGGTTGATATTGTACTGATTGAAGAATGGGGCACTATATTGCAAATTATTCTGTCCAAAGCTTTCGACATAACTAAATGTTATAAGGAGTAAAAGAGAAATGAATTTCATAACCGTAGTTCCCATATACTGTCATCTGCAACTGTAAACGTTGAAATTAAGGTTTTGGGTAATATAAACCCGAATTTTATTATTTGCTATTACAGAAATAAGACAAATTCCTGTCTACATTATGGCCAGAAGATCAATTTTCAAGGATCATTCCATCAAAGCCAAGATGTATATTCTCCGGACATCTGCGATCTATTGATTGATGTAAGCCCATATGGTGAGATATATGGATCAGAAAAGTCCTTCTTGCACCTATTCGTTGAGCCACAGTGATTGACTGTTCAAAATTAAAATGAGAATGGTGCTTTTTGTGGTGCAAAGAATCTAGAATAAGAATGTCAAGATCTCTTAATTCGGCTATGCTCCTTTCCGGAATCCTATTCGTATCAGTAATATAGGCATAGTTTCCAATTCTGAATCCAAGAACTTCTAGATCTCCATGCCAGACCAAAATCGGTAGAATTTGTATTCCTTGTATTGCAAGTGGTTTGTATGGGCTGATGGGAATAAGATCAATCTTCGGTGCGCCCGGGTATGGATTATCTTCGAAAACGTATGTGAAGCGAGACCTAATTTCTTCTAGATGTTGCTCTAGTCCATATAGTGGAATAGATCTTTTCATAGAAAAATTGAACGGCCGGACATCATCCAAACCAACGATATGATCATTGTGTGTGTGAGTAATCAGTATACCTTCTAATTCATTGATCCGAGCTCGAAGCATTTGCTGTCGAAAATCCGGACCACAGTCTATTGCAATATTATGACCATATGAATCCATGAAAACGGCAGCAGTTCGCAGCCTTTTATCTCTGTAATCTTTGGATTGGCAAACTTCACAATGACATCCTATTACTGGTATTCCTTGTGAGGTACCAGTTCCAAGCAACTGAAATTTCAAGGACTTAGACAACAGGTTCAGGGTTCTGAAGGAGATGTTTCATCGCTTGCCGATAAAAAGCTTTGTTCTTAACTCCAAACAAAGATTCATCAACATCTACGGAAATTAATATATCAAGCAAACAATTGATACGTGCCTCAGTATCATAGAATTTGTTTAGCACAGCAACCTTACGATGCTCCAGTATGCAATAACCTGAGGTAAATGTTCCTTTTTCATATCTGACGATATAACCCTGGTCTTCAAGAAGAGATTCGACTTTGCCCAAAGTATATTTTGTGAAGTTGATCATGTCAGTAATCCAAATAGCTATTCAAATATCGAAAAATATCTCCTAGACTTACTATTAGGAAGGATTATATCTTTGCAAAGAAATCTTTACCATGATTCGATTTCTTTTACTTGCAATTCTGTTTTTAACTATAAATCACATAAGTGCCCAAGGATTCAATGCTGGTATAACGCTGGGAATGAATGCTTCTCAAATCCACGGGGATCTATTTTCTGGATACAATAAACCAGGAATACACGCAGGATTGTTAATCGAATATCCCATTCAAGACAAAACTTGGATAGGTGGAGAACTTATCTACTCAGAGCTTGGGAGCCAAAGAAAACTTCTCTTAGGATCATCTATTCCTGAAGAACAGAGCAAAATCCAACTAAATTATATTTCACTTCCAGTATATGTGCGGATTCAACCCAATTCCCGATTATCCTGGTTGTCTGCAATAAATTTCATGCTTGGCATCGAAAATAGCTATCTGATCAACGCCAAAATTCAGGATCGAGATGACGAAGAAATTATTGAATATTTTAATGATTGGAATGTTTCAGGGTTGGTGGGTATCCGCTATGCATTTAATGAAAAGATTGGTTTGGAATTTCGTATAAATGAATCGATAAACCTGATTTTTAACAATAACAAAGTTGAACAAATCAATGCAAATTCCTTACGTAATCGTTCTGTTACCTTTATGATTAAATACTATTTATGACTAGATTATTAATGATCTTCACTTTTCTGACTCTAAGCGCACAGTGTAAATCCGACAAACCGCAAGAGACTACTAATACTGAGACATCGGTCGAAGAAACTGATTTGCCTTTACTTCCATCTGAAGATTTACAAAATCTTTATGCCAATGCAACTCATGTAGATTATACCTTCTACCATTATTCATTTAGCATGAGCTATGATAATCAAAAATCGATAAGATCAGTTCTTAATTTTGTTAATCAGAATTCATCTGTTCATGATGTTAATTGTGCTCCATTATGCCGAATGATATTTCTACAAAACGGTCAAATCATAATGGAGGCAGAATTATTTGTTTCAGAAAACTGCGCACACTATGTTTGGTATTTAGAAAATCAAAAGAAATACGCAAATGTAATGTCGCCACAAGGCAAACAGCACTACCTTCAAATTATTAACCAGTTCACTAAATAACTGGTTAATATGAAACTAGCCGTAATCGATCTAGGCACCAATACTTTTCATATACTAATTGTGGAGATTACCGATAAGCGTGAATACAAAATCTTATTCAAAGAAAGGTTATTCACAAAATTAGGTGAACAAGGAATTCACAAAATAGGGAAGGAATCGTACCAAAGAAGTCTTAAGGCCATTGCGCATTTCAAAGCTATTATGGATGATCTGGGAGTACAAAAAACAAGGGTTCTTGGTACTTCAGCTCTCCGTGAAGCCTTCAATGGCCAACAATTCATTGACGAAGCAAAGACGAAATTCGGGATAGATATTGAAGTCATAGATGGATTGACAGAAGGACAACTAATTCAAAAAGGAGTTTTTCTGGCAATTGGCCCACAAGAATATCCGCATATCATAATGGATATTGGCGGAGGTAGCGTAGAATTCATTTTTGTAATAAATAATGAAATCAAATTCATCAAAAGCCTAAATATCGGATTAGCAGTATTACACAAAATTGCAGATATTTCCGATGGAGCCAATGACGTTTTACTAGAGAGAATCGATGAATTTTTAGAAATTCATCTTAAAGATCTTTTACAAACAATCGGAAATACAGATCATCTTCGACTGATTGGTTCCGCAGGGGCATTTGAAGTCATTGTTTCGATGTTAGGCAAGAATTTGTATGCTCATTCTTCGATAGAAATCCCACTGCATAGTTTTCAGAAACTCTATAATCGCATTATTTGGACATCAGTTGCTGACAAGCTTCATATGAAAGGTATACCTCCCGAAAGAATTGACTACATCGGTGTAGCCTTCCATTTGATAAAAAAAGTAATAGAAAAGATTGAGCCTGCAGAATTATTTGTCAGCAAGTTTGCACTCAAGGAAGGTGTTATTGCAGAATCTTTAGACTAATCTAAATTTATTTTTTGCTTCGCTTAAATTAATAAAGTATTTTTAACGAATGGAGCAAATCCTTGAAATTCTTTTCACCGAAACTTGGGCAATTAGGGCATTGATAGCATCTATGATCGTGGGATTAACCTGTGGTGTTTTAGGCTGTTTTGTTGTGCTCAGAAACATGTCGCTAGTCGGAGATGCTCTTGCGCATTCCATCTTACCTGGGGTAGTTTTTGCCTTTATACTTGTAGGATACAGTGCATTGGGATTTTTTGCTGGAGCAGTCATCGCAAGTTTTTTGACTGCTATTGGGATAACATGGATCCAGCATAATATCAAGACAAAGAACGATGCTGCCATTGGAATTGTATTCACTGCAATGTTTTCAATTGGTGTAATGGGTATTTCTTTTGTTAGCAAATCGGGGGGGGTCCATCTTGATTTAAAAGATTTTCTCTTTGGAAATGTACTTGGTGTCTCTAATCAAGATTTATATCTCACAGCATTTATAGCAGTATATGTCTTCTTGAGCATTATTATTTTTTACCGATATCTATTTGCTACAACATTTCAACCTGTGATCGCCGAAACAATGGGTATATCTGTAAGAATGGTGCACTATTTTGTGATGCTGTTATTGTCCTTTACTGTTGTAGCTTCACTTCAGACTGTTGGTGTAATTCTGGTGGTAGCCATGCTGATTACACCAGCTTCTACTGCACTTCTGCTATCAGATAGACTAAAATATGTACTCCTAATATCTGCGTTTCTTGGACTAATTTCCGCCGTGATCGGATTGATTGTTTCAATCGCTTTGCAGACCACCCCGGGTCCAGCAATGGCAGTTACTGCTACAGTAATATATTTGCTAGTTGCCATGTTTGCTCCGAGAAAAGGATTAATTTCTAGAAGCATTCGAAAATCAAGACAAAACCGAAAAATCAATCTTGAAGATATCTTGAAGCAATCCTTAAAGTTGAATGAAAAAGGCAAATTAAATGTATTGAATTTAACAGAAAGAATAACTTTTGGCCATTCCAAGCTTCATAGATATCTAAAATACCTAAATGCAAATAAGCTCATAAAGATGGAGGAAAATGGAGCTCTTTCGATGACTCCTGCCGGAATTGAAGAAGCCAATCAACTAGTCAGAGCACACCGTCTTTGGGAAACCTATCTCGTTGCTCGTATTGGCCTGACTGAAGAACAAATACATGAAGATGCTGAGAAATATGAACATCTTTTAACTGAAGAAATTTTGGACGAAGTGGATGCATCATTAGGATATCCTCGTACTGATCCACATGGATCTCCTATTCCTTATAAGAAAGGTTGGCATAAGATAAATCCATTATCCAATACCAAAATCGGTCAGACGGCTGTCATAGCTAATGATCAACCTCAACAGATTATTTCGAGACTATGGGAAATGAGATTGTCCCCTGCAGATAAACTTGAAGTTACAGCACGAAATGAAGAAGCTATAACAATACAATGGAAAGAGATAAAGCTAAAAATTCCAAATTCTTTGGCTGAGAAAATTAATATAGAAAACTAGGATTAACCTAATTGATTATCGTCTTCCAATTTATCGAAGATATCATTCAATCTATACATCTCGTCCAACATATCATCAAGATAAATTTGAATTTGAGGAATACGTCTAACATGCTTTTTTATTCTATTGGCAAGGGATTGTCTTAATCTTACCAAATGTTCATTCAATTCAATAACTGCTTCTTGTTTGTTCAAGGAATTATAAACGCTAACATAAATTTTAGCAATTCCTAAATCTGGAGACATCTTAACGGATGTCACTGTGACCAATGCCTGAGTACCATATATATAGGATCCCTCCTGTTGCAGTATGATGCCAAAATTTCTTTTGATCAATTCTCCTACTTGTTTCTGCTTCTTTGACTCCATATCAACCAATTGTAAATCCTAATTATGAATTCCGATGCTGTAAATTAGGAAAATTCTATACTTTTAGACGATCCTGTTGATATAACGCTTGATCAACCCTTCGGTTGCTAAATGTCAATGCAAAAAACTCTCGAAACCTCTATAGAATTTCTCAAAGGAGTAGGACCTGCTCGCGCCGAGCTATTAAGGAAGGAGTTGGACGTAAAGACATTTAATGATCTTCTATGGAAGTTGCCGTTTCGATATATCAATAAAGGAGAAATTTCTCTAATTAAGGACATTAGATCATTTGATGATTATGTTCAGATCAAAGGGATTCTCGAGCGAATATACACACAAGGAGAAGGCAGAAGAATTCGTTTACATGCCATTCTTAGAGACGGTTCAGGGTTCATAGAGTTGGTTTGGTTTCAAGGAGTCAAATGGATTAAGAATTCACTTCTAAAGGGAAAGGAATATATCGTCTATGGCAAGATCAATAATTTCAAAGGTCAGATTAGTATCCCGCATCCTGAACTCGAGCTTTCATCCAATGCATCGATCACACCAACACTAGAACCCGTTTATCACGGAACGGAAACTTTGACAAAAAAAGGGTTGGATAATCGTTCAAGGCGTATTCTAATGCGCAATCTTCTTGAAAAGGTCATTTCTTCTGATATACCTGAAATCATTCCAACTAATATTTTGAAGCAACTTCGGCTTATGCCCCGATATGATGCTATCAAAGCAATTCATTTCCCGAAAGATTCGAATGAATTGAAAATTGCTGCTTTTCGAATAAAATTTGAAGAATTCTATTTGATGCAACTCAGGCTGCTAAGAATGAAGGTTAAAAGAACAGAACAATTTGGAGGATTTGTATTTCCCAAGGTTGGGCATCTGTTCAATACTTTCTATAAGACGTACTTACCATTCGAGTTGACGAAAGCACAAAAAAAGGTCATTAAAGAAATTCGCAAAAATTTGGGTTCGGGGGTTCAGATGAATCGATTATTACAAGGAGATGTGGGAAGCGGAAAAACTATAGTTAGCTTGCTTACCATGATACTGGCAATTGACAATGATTTCCAGGCAGTAATGATGGCACCAACACAGGTATTAGCACAACAACACTTCCGCAGTCTATCCACATATTTGCAAGACATGGATATTCAAATTGCTTTTCTAACTGGCAATGTCAAAGGAAAGCAACGGAAACAGGTCCTTGAGGGTATTGGCTCAGGAGCGATTAATATCCTAGTTGGAACACATGCTATTTTGGAAGATCCGGTCCAATTCAAAAATCTTGGAATTGCCATAACAGACGAACAGCACAGATTTGGGGTAAAGCAACGTGCGAAACTTTGGTCTAAGTCGACACCTAACCCACCACATATTCTGGTTATGACAGCAACACCAATTCCCAGAACCTTAGCAATGACTTTGTATGGTGATCTGGATATCAGTGTAATCGATGAACTTCCTCCGGGTCGTAAAGAAATTATAACCATGCATAAGTCTGAAAGTAGTCGATTATGGGTTATCGGGTTAATGAAAAAAGAAATTGCAAAAGGGCGTCAAGTATATATCGTTTATCCACTCATTCAGGAATCCGAGAAAATGGATTTGTTGAATCTTCAACAAGGTTATGATACTTTGAGGAGAGATTTTCCTATTTCTCAATATCAAATAAGTGTTGTTCATGGTCAAATGAAAGCAGAACAAAAAGATTTTGAAATGTCTCGGTTCATCAAGAATGAAACTCAGATAATGATAGCTACTACAGTGATTGAAGTTGGTGTAGATATTCCGAATGCCAGTTTGATGGTTATAGAAAACGCGGAACGCTTTGGTCTTTCCCAATTACATCAATTACGAGGGAGGGTTGGAAGAAGTGGTCAACAATCCTATTGTATTCTATTGACTTCGTACCGATTATCAAAAGAATCAAAGTTTCGCCTCAAGACTATGGTAGAAACAAACGACGGTTTCAAAATTGCTGAGGCAGATTTAAAACTAAGAGGCCCGGGAAACATTGAAGGACTTCAACAAAGTGGGATAGTAGACTTTCAGCTGGCTGATATAGCAAAAGACAACAAAATACTGTTGGAAGCACGTCACCAGGCAATGCAAACACTGGAATTAGATCCACATCTTAACATGCCACAGCACCATCATCTTGCAGTATTAATGAAAAAAATGGATCAAAAATTCAAGTTGTGGTCGAAAGTAAGCTAAATGTGAATTCATCCATCAAAAGCTAGTTTTAGTAGAACTGAGTTGATTAAGACCCAATTCGTGTAGTAATTTCTCCGTTAAATTGCAACCTATGGCTACAAGAACAAAAATTACACCTTTGGCGAAGTTCATAATCATGTTGATTGTCGTGAGCCCTCTGGCATATTTAGGTGCTTCTTACTATAATGGAGAAGATGGCCTTCAGAATATCAGGGAATTTATCTCAAAAAAGGAAAATGTCGAAACTGCTAATGAAAATCTTCAAGAAAAGTCTAAAAAGGAGTTGATCGAAACGATTGAGTTAATGGAAATGAAAATTGATCAGCTTGAGCAGCGAATTGAACAATTAGAAAACGCACAATAAAACTAAAAGTACATGATATCTTATATATCCTTAGCCGGTATGGAAGGGCAAAGCTGGATTACCATAATACTCGTTAATGCAGTTGCCTTAATTCTTTCTGCTTCAGTTCTTGATGGTGTTGAAATTAAAGGATTTGGCAAATCCATCATGGTGGCAATTGTCCTTGCCCTTCTCAATGCCACATTAGGTGCTCTATTAAAAGTTCTTACTTTCCCAATAAGCGTTTTAACACTCGGATTATTCACCTTTGTTATCAATGCTTTCATTTTGAAAATCACCGCCAACCTTTTAAGTGGGTTTTATATTCGATCTTTTGGTCGAGCATTTCTATTATCCTTAATTCTGGCGCTCATTAATGCCTTGTTATTTGCAATTTTCTAAGGCACTACAAATTTGAATATTATAATTATTTAGAGTTTTTAAATTCCATAGTTGGAATCACAATTTAAAAAAGCCTTTATTTGCGCTTTTGAATGATAAATACAAAGTGCCGAAGATGCTCAAGATACTTGCCAACGATGGAGTCCATCCTACAGGGATCAAATTATTAGAAGATGCTGGTCATACTGTGATAACAGAAAAAATTGCCCAAGATGATCTCCCTAATCAACTACCTAATTTTGATGTAATTCTTGTAAGAAGTGCAACAAAGGTCAGAAAAGATCTTATTGATCAATGTCCTAATCTAAAATTAATCGGTCGTGGTGGAGTTGGTCTGGATAATATTGATGTAGACTATGCAAAATCTAAAGGCATACATGTGATCAATACTCCCGCAGCTTCTTCAAGGGCAGTAGCCGAATTGACATTTGGACATATGCTATCCCTTGCACGATTTTTACATGTCAGTAATAGAAAAATGCCAGTTTCCGGAAATTCTGAATTTGGCAAATTGAAGAAAAGCTTTGCCAAAGGATTCCAGATTTCAGGCAAGAAACTTGGTATAATTGGATTTGGTAGAATCGGTCAGGAAACCGCTAAATTGGGAATTGGAATTGGTATGCACGTACTTCCAGTAGATCCTTACATTGCCAAAGCCACGCTTGATCTGAATTTTCCAAATAATCCTTCTCAGAACCTTCAAATGGAAATTGCAAGTGTTCCAATGGAAACTATGTTAGCCGAAGCAGATATTCTATCCATCCATGTTCCTTTTGCAGGTGGCCAACCCATAATTGGGGCTAAGGAAATGGATAAAATGAAAGAAGGAGTTGTTATTGTGAATGCAGCCAGAGGTGGTGTCGTAGATGAACAGGCTTTATTGACTAATCTGGAGTCTGGAAAAATTAAAGCAGCAGCACTAGATGTATTTGTCGGTGAACCTGTTCCTAATCAAGCTCTTTTAGATCACCCACAAATTTCAGTTTCACCACATATTGGTGCTGCCACAGCAGAAGCACAAGAAAATATTGGAATTGAATTAGCTAGTCAAATTACTGATTTGCTTGGTTAAAAGTGATTTGCCATAAAGGCCTGACATCACTACAGTGAAGTATTACCATGGTCGATCGGATGCTTTCATTATCTGAAAATAAAGGTCAGAAATTTCAATAATGCGCAAAGGCGGCAACGATCTCTTGAATCTTTGATACATAGCCAATCTGTTTAGCCGATTCAAAATTTACTTTCACATCGTACTCCATAGAATATAGCAATTTAACAGTATAGACGATATTGAATCAGTCTTAAATAAGGATAGAACTGCTTCATTCCAAATTTAAAGGATAAAAAAAAGCCGAAGTTATTGACTCCGGCTTTTTGATTCCTATTGATGGAAAACTACATCTCTTCTAGACCTGCTAGAGTTGAATGTTCTTCCATCGTGTATTCTTCTTTAGCTGTAACTATAATATCATTGTAGGCTTTTCTTCCTGTACCCGCAGGTATCAGTTTACCAACGATGACATTCTCCTTAAGACCATCTAATGTGTCTTTCTTAGCAGCTATTGTTGCCGCTGATAGTACCTTTGTGGTTTCCTGGAATGAAGCCGCGCTAATCCAGCTTTTAGTTCCTAATGAAGATTTGGTAATACCTAACAGCAAAGGACTACTGGTGGCAGGTTTCGCGTCACGAAACTGAACTATTTTCTTATCATTTCTTTTGAGATATGAATTTTCCTCTCGCAATTGTCTTAATGAAACCAATTGTCCAGCTTTTAGCGTTTCAGAATCACTTGACTCCTCAATAAACTTTTTGTCATAGATCCAATCGTTTTCCTCTTGGAAGTCCAATTTATTCACAGCCTCCCCTTCCAAGAATCTTGTATCACCGGGATCCTCTATTTGTACTCTTCTCATCATTTGACGTACTATGACTTCAATATGTTTATCATTGATATCAATGCCTTGAGAACGATAAACTTCCTGGACACCATTTACCAGATAAGATTGAACTGCAAATGGACCTTCTATGCTCAAAATATCCTTAGGAGCAATGGCACCATTAGAAAGTCTCATACCCGCTCTTACAAAATCACCATCCTGAATTAGAATGTGTTTGGAAAGACCAATCAAATACTTTCTTATCTGTCCATCATTAGCCTCAAGGATAACCTCGCGATTACCTCGCTTAATTTTACCCAATCGGGCAATTCCATCAACTTCTGAAATTACGGCTGGGTTTGAAGGATTACGTGCTTCGAATAGCTCTGTTACTCGAGGCAAACCTCCTGTGATATCCTGAATACCACCAAGTTTTCTTGGAATCTTCACTAACTTCTCACCTGCTTTAACCGAGGCACCATCTTCTACTTGAATATAGGCTCCAACAGGCAGATTGTAATTTCTCAACTCTTCTCCATCCGCACTGACCACTTTGATCGTAGGTATACGCTTCTTGTTCTTTGATTCGATAATCACTTTCTCCGCGTATCCAGTTTGATCATCTCTTTCCATTCTGAAGGTTTGGCCTTCTTCAATAGAATCATATTGAATGATACCAGTATGATCAGAAACAATAACTGCATTGAAAGGATCCCACTCACAAATGACATCTCCTTTCTTAATTTTAGCACTATCCTTGACCATTAAGGTAGCACCGTAAGGAATATAATTAGAAGAGTAGACCTTTTTTGTTTTTGGATCAATTATCCTTAATTCTCCAGTTCTAGTCAGAACAATTTCTGATTCTTTACCATCATCAGAAACATAGGTCGTCGTTTTTACCTGATCAAACTCTAATTGCCCATCAAATTTCGAAATCAATTCTGATTCCGTTTTGGAAACTGATGCGATACCACCAACGTGGAATGTACGCAATGTCAACTGTGTTCCTGGTTCACCTATCGATTGAGCCGCAATTATACCTACAGCATCTCCTGTTTCTGCAATTCGGCCAGACGCCAAATTCTTGCCATAACATTTTCGACATACTCCAACTTTAGATTCACAGGTTAAGACTGACCTTATTGTCACAGACTCAATTCCTTCCGAATCTATATATTCTGCAACCTCATCCGTAATATACTCACCAGCAGGTAAGATGACCTCATCAGTTACAGGATGTAAAATATCCTGCAAGCAATATCTACCTTTAATTCTGGCTGCTAAACTTTGGACAATCTTCTCATTTTCTTTCAATGCTGTCGTGTCGATTCCCCGAAGCGTTTCACAATCATTTTCAGTAATTACCACATCCTGAGATACATCCACTAATCTACGTGTAAGATATCCGGCATCTGCGGTTTTCAAAGCTGTATCAGCCAGACCTTTTCTGGCACCGTGCGTAGAAATAAAATATTCCAGAACTGATAAGCCTTCAAGGAAGTTGGCAAGAATCGGATTCTCAATAATCGCAGCACCATCATCCCCTGACTTCTTTGGTTTAGCCATTAAGCCTCTTAATCCACACAACTGTTTAATCTGTTGCTTGCTACCTCTTGCTCCGGAATGAAGCATCATATACACTGAATTGAATCCTCCGTTGTGCTCTGCAAGCTCAACCATTAGATTCTCGGTGATCTTATTATCAGCATAAGACCATTTATCGATAATCTGATTATACCTCTCGTTATAGGTAATCAGCCCCATGTTATAGCTATCCCAAACTTCTTCGACCTCTTCCTGGGCTTGCACTAAGGTATCCGCCTTAAGGGTGGGTGTTATCAAATCTCCCAAGTTGAAAGATAATCCTCCTTTAAATGACCAATAGAAGCCCATTTCTTTAATTTCATCAAGAAACTTGGCAGTGACAGCATAATCCGTCTTTTCTATGATCATACCAATGATCTTCTTAAGGTTCTTTTTGGACAACAGCTGGTTCAAATATGGAATAGTTTCAGGAACGGCCTGATTAAAAATCACGCGACCTACGGTTGTCTCAACAATTTCCTTGGTTGCATTTCCATCAACATCATCCACTTTCTCAATTCGAACTTTTATAGGTGCATGCAAATCAACCTGCCCTTCGTTGAAACTTATTACCACCTCTTCAGGTCCGTAGAATGTTCTTCCCGCACCTTTGACCTCACCTAATTCAGGATTCTTTAATTTTGTCAAATAATACAATCCAAGAACCATATCCTGCGAAGGAACAGTGATAGGTGATCCATCTTGAGGATTCAGAACATTATGGGATGAAAGCATCAGAACCTGAGCTTCCAATATAGCTGCTTGTCCTAAAGGTACGTGAACCGCCATCTGGTCCCCATCAAAATCCGCATTGAATGCTCCACAAACCAAAGGATGCAATTGAATCGCTTTTCCTTCAATTAATTTAGGCTGGAAAGCCTGGATAGATAATCTATGCAAAGTTGGAGCTCGATTAAGCAGTACCGGGTGGCCTTTTAATATATTCTCAAGGATCTCCCATATAACAGGATCTTTGCGATCAACCAATTTCTTGGCAGATTTTACTGTCTTTACAATTCCTCTTTCTATCAGTTTTCTGATAACAAAAGGTTTAAAAAGTTCAGATGCCATTCCTTTAGGAAGTCCACATTCGTGAAGCTTTAAATCCGGACCAACTACAATGACTGACCTTCCAGAATAATCTACACGCTTACCGAGTAAATTTTGTCGAAATCGTCCTTGTTTTCCTTTAAGCACATCGGACAATGACTTTAAAGGTCTCCCTCCTTCTGCTTTTACAGCGTTGGATTTCCTAGAATTATCAAATAGGGAATCTACTGCCTCCTGAAGCATCCTCTTTTCATTTCTTAGAATCACTTCAGGCGCCTTGATTTCAAGTAGCCTTTTCAATCGATTATTTCTAATAATCACTCTTCTATACAGATCATTTAAATCTGAACTCGCAAATCTTCCACCATCCAAGGGAACCAAAGGTCTTAACTCAGGTGGTATAACCGGTAAAAATTGAATGATCGCCCATTCAGGTCTATTTTCAGTATGCTTGTTTCCTTCCCTAAATGCTTCAACAACTCTCAATCGCTTTAAGGCCTCTGATTTTCTTTGCTGAGAGGTTTCGTTAGCTGCCTGGTGTCTCAATTGATATGACAAAGCATCCAGGTCAAGGGTTGCTAGCAGATCTCTAACACCATCTGCGCCCATCTTCGCTCTAAACTTATTGGGATCGTCATCTTCAAGCATTTGGTTTTCCTTTGGCAAAGAATCCAGGATCTCCAAATATTCTTCTTCGGTGAGCAAATCCATTCTGGATATTCCTTCGGATTCTTTAACACCGGCCTGAATAACTACAAATCTTTCATAGTAGATGATGGTTTCCAAATTTTTTGAAGAAAGACCGAGGAGGTATCCTATTTTATTGGGTAAAGACTTGAAAAACCAAATATGGACAACTGGAACTACCAATTTGATATGTCCCATTCGTTCTCTTCTGACTTTCTTTTCAGTCACCTCCACACCACATCTATCGCAAACAATACCTTTATATCGAATTCGCTTATACTTTCCACAATAGCATTCATAGTCCTTCACCGGTCCAAAAATACGCTCACAAAAGAGTCCATCTCTTTCAGGCTTATATGACCTATAGTTAATCGTCTCAGGTTTTAAAACCTCCCCATATGATCTTTCCAGAATATCATCTGGAGAAGCCAGACTAATTATCAGGCTATCAAATTTCTTTTGAGGTTT
>JAHHJQ010000381.1 GCA_018680005.1 Bacteroidia bacterium
GTTCTATACAGTTTAACATCAACTGCCGGTAGGTCATTGCCATCTTCACAATCATGATTTACACCTATAGCAAATGGAGGACAAAAGCTAGCATTCTGTTGCCCAATGGATACAAATGAAGTATAAAGGATGAAACTTATTGAAAAAACCAATTCTTTCCTGAAAAGGAAATTTCGAAATAGAGGGTACATAGCAAATTAGAATTACGACTTCCAAAGTTTGTTCTACTATTCATATCAACACAATATCCAAGGAACTTCGTTCTATCGAAAGTCTATTAATTGTAATCAGCTATATGGTAAGTGCATGTAAAATACTAATATACGAAAAACACGAATAGGAATGGTTTATACTTCCTCGACGATCGCGGTACTTTGAAGATAGAGTTCTTCATATTGTTCTTCATGAATTGGAGCTGGAGCATCGATCATCATATCACGTCCCTGATTATTCTTTGGGAAAGCAATAAAATCTCTGATGGAGGATTGTCCATTCATTACAGCACACAATCTGTCGAATCCGAATGCAATTCCGCCGTGAGGTGGTGCGCCATATTCAAATGCGCCTAATAGGAATCCAAATTGATCTTCTGCTTCTTGTTCAGAAAATCCTAATAATTCAAAATTCTTGGATTGCAAGGCTCTATCATGGATACGAATGGATCCTCCTCCGATTTCTGCTCCATTAATAACCAAGTCATATGCATTTGCACGCAAAGATTTCATGGTAGCATGATCGCCATTCAGCATGCGTTCAACATCTTCTTTCTTGGGAGAAGTAAATGGATGATGCATGGCATGAAATCTTTCACTTGTTTCATCCCACTCCAGAAGTGGAAAATCCACTATCCACAATGGTTTAAAATCATCCTCTCCAATCAAACCGAGATCATGACCCATCTTCAATCGAAGTTCATTAAGTTGTTTCCTGGTCCTCTCAGCTTCTCCGGAAAGAATTAACAACATATCTCCTTCCTCAGCTTCGAATCTATGGCACCATTCACTCAATTGTTCCTGAGTATAAAACTTGCCTACGGAAGATTTTATCTCTCCTGAAAGACACTTCACATTGACCAATCCCTTTGCCCCTATTTGTGGTCTTTGCATCCATGCGGTCAGCTCTTTGATTTTCTTATTCGAGAAAGCTTCAGCACACCCTTTGGCACATATACCAACTACTAGTTCAGCATTATCAAAAACTCCAAACCCGTGGCCTTTGACAAGGTCATCTAATTCTACGAATTCCATATCAAACCTAACATCGGGTTTGTCTGAACCATATTTGACCATAGCCTCATCATAAGTCATTCTAGGAAAATCCTCTAACTCAATTCCTTTCATGGTTTTAAACAAACTTTTAGTCAAACCTTCAAAAGTATTCAAAACATCTTCTCTCGTAACAAATGCCATTTCGCAATCTATCTGCGTGAATTCCGGCTGACGATCTGCCCTCAAGTCTTCGTCACGAAAACATTTAACAATTTGGAAATATCTATCCATTCCAGCCACCATAAGCAATTGCTTGAAAGTCTGTGGTGATTGGGGTAATGCATAAAATTGACCTGGATTCATGCGACTTGGGACCACAAAATCCCGTGCACCTTCAGGAGTACTTTTTATGAGAACCGGGGTTTCTACTTCAATAAACTCTTGGCTATCTAAATATTTTCTGGTTTCAATGGCCAACTTGCCTCTAAAAATTAGTGAATCTTTCACCGAATTTCTCCTGATATCCAGATATCTAAATTTCATCCTCAGATCATCACCACCATCCGTTTCGTCTTCAATCGTAAAAGGAGGTACCTTGGAAGTATTAAGTACTTCCAACTTAGAGGCTTCTATTTCAATCTCTCCAGTTGCTCTATTCAAATTTTTGTTAGATCGCTCTCTTACTTTGCCTTCTATCTTCAAGACAAATTCTCTTCCCAGTTTCCTGGCCCTTTCGCACAACTTCGCATCATCATCCATATTAAATACAACCTGGGTAATTCCATAGCGATCCCTTAAATCAATAAATGTCATTCCCCCAAAATCCCGGCTTGCATTGAGCCATCCGCTTATAGCAACGGATTGTCCTTTATGTTCAATTCTTAGTTCTCCACAGTTATGTGATCTATACATATCTAGTAGTTAATTTTTAAATGATATTCATTTTTACGTTCACAAGACTATTAGTTGCCTTTAACTGAGAAAAGAAGATCAAAGTAAAACATCAATTGGCATCTGTGAATTATGTGCGATTATTCTTCTTCATTCGCTGCAAGTGCATCAGAATTATCTGCAGTTATGAAAAACTTCCTGTGAAACAGGATAATACTGATGACTCCTGTAGTTATAAAACTATCCGCAATATTGAAAATGGGTCGGAAAAATAAAAAAGATTGACCTCCCCAGAAAGGAAACCAATCTGGATAATGACCTCTTAATATTGGGAAATATAGCATATCTACAACCTTGCCATGAAATAAACTTTCATAACCTCCACCTTCTGGCAGAAATGAAGCTGGCAATGCATAAGTGGATGCAGAAAATAGTTGCCCATAGAATGCACTATCGATTATATTGCCAATAGCACCTCCAAGAATAAGGGCAAAACTAATTAAGAGACTCGTCCTAACATTTTGTCTTACCAATTGAAAAAGATAATAGCCTAAGATACTTACTGCGAAAATTCGGAACAAGCTCAAAAATAATTTCCCTGTCCGCCCACCAAATTCAATCCCAAAGGCCATCCCATTATTTTCGATAAATCGAATGTTGGCCCATTCCAATCCAAGAATATTAAAACTTTCACCTAAGGTCATATTGGTTTTGACCCAAAATTTCACAGCCTGATCAATGATTAAAGCAATGACAACTATTGCGATTATGATCCTTTTTCGCTTCTGCACATTGATACCTTCATTCATGGCTGCAAAAGTAATATTTCTCCTACCACTTTATCCAGTCGAATAGATCATTGCATGAAGGAAATAGATCAAAGATCCATAGTCAAATTATCCAATGGTTGGAACTAGAGTATAAATTCCTGGTTACATCTATGCAAGATATTATAGACAGCACTTTTCAATTTACTCCGTACAAATTTGTACCGGTTGGACGAAAATGCACCATGTGGTATTTCAATCAGGAGATCACTGATCTGTCTTGCTCTCCAAATGGTATCAAAAGAGGAAGATTTAGACCGACATCCAGTAAAGACTGATAGTGCAGAATTTGAGGGTTCCAATAACAGAATTTTCTCTGGACCTTGAAGACAAGGTTAGTTCCCTTTTTGAGTAAGAAGATTATCTCCTCACCCTATTCTGTTTGGCCGAAATAGATAACGTTGCATGTGGAACAGCTTTTAGACGTTCTTTTGATATCAGTATTCCTGATACTCTGCATATCCCGTAAACCTTGTTCTCGATTCGCAAAAGTGCATTTTCAAGATGCTGGAGGTGTTTTTTCTGTCTGGAGGCCAATGTGCTTATTCTTTCGTTTTCTCTTGTACCAATTCCATCATCAAGTCCACGAATCTTGGCGTCAGAATCAGTCCCCTGAGCGTTTAATTGGGCTAGATAAAATTCTAACTGCTCGTTTCCTTCTGTTATCTTTTTTTCGATTAAAGCTCTGAATTCTAAAAGTTCTTCATCAGAATACCTTGTCTTGTTATGCACAGATTTCATATAGACGTCTTTTGATTAATGGTTTCCCGGAGTTTCTACCCCTTTTCAAAAAGAACTGCAAAAATATCAAATTATGTAATGCAATTTCCTCTTTATACAACAACGGTATCGGCATTGAATAGATTCCTTATGTTTTAATTGAAAGCCATAAATCCTTGCACCAATCGATTGACATTCCATCCATATTCCATCTCTTGTTCTAATAAATTGAATTGCATTAGGTTCAAGCTAGGGATAGAATTCTAATTTAATTTTCTGCCAAGAAAAGTAACATCTGAGTTGATTTTTCATATTAATAATTAGATCAATATGAAATGACTACTCTACCTATGAGATTCAATCTTCTGACTTTACTTTTCTTCTGTTCCAAGATCAGCCTTATTGCCCAAACAAACGCGGCTGAGGATTATATCGAAGAATACAGACACATTGCGATTGCGGAAATGCATCGATCGGGTATTCCTGCCAGTATTACTCTGGCTCAAGGAATTTTTGAATCAGCATATGGCAAAAGTCTTAGTGCTACCAAATACAATAATCATTTTGGAATAAAATGTAAAAAAGCGTGGACCGGAAAATTCTTCTATAAGGAAGATGATGATTTTGATAAGAATGGGAATCTGATTGCTTCTTGTTTCAGAGGTTATGATTCCCCGGAAGAATCCTATATCGACCACACAAACTTTCTCATGGAACGAGATAGATATCGCTCATTGTTCGGATATCATCATACCGACTATCCAAACTGGGCCATAGGATTACAGAAATGTGGCTATGCTACTAACAAAACATATGGTACCAGATTAATCGAATTGATTGAAAGATATCAGCTATGGAAATATGACCACGAGGAGGAGCCATATCCTGCATATTTTGTTGCTTCGGATAATTCATCACTTAATTTAAATACGACTTGGGTGAAAACTTCCAGAGAAGAAATACTTTCACCTGTCCCTATAGACAGTATTTCTATGAAAGCGGTATCTGTTGAGACCGTGGTTGCTACACAGGCAACCAACCGGGTTAATAGAGCCATAATCCTACCCGCAAGATATCAGCGTGGTAACATTAAAGAGCGCATTGCTAACTCCTTGAATTAATATTAGCCCTCAGGCTTGGAAATATGAGCCGACTTCTTTTTTAATCGGTTCGCATGCATCTCTTTATAATTCTTTCTATTGTGGTTTATATCAATTGCCAGATAAACTGCATTGCGAAAAGAACTATAGTCGGCAATATTCTGTCCTGCTATATCATACGCAGTCCCGTGATCGGGAGATGTCCTTATAATCTTCAATCCAGCCGTAAAATTGACACCAGATCCAAAAGTCAATGATTTAAATGGGATGAGCCCCTGATCATGATACATAGCCAATATGCCATCAAACTTTTTATACTGCGTCGATCCAAAGAATCCATCCGCTGAATATGGCCCAAAGACCATCATTCCATTTTTCTTGCCCTCAACAACAGCAGGTCTAATAATTTCCTCATCCTCTTTTCCAATTGTACCGCCATCTCCAGCATGAGGATTCAAGCCTAATACTGCAATCATAGGCTTGGTAATACCAAAGTCCATTTTCAGAGAATCATTCATGATCTGAAGTTTCTTAAGAATATTCTCTTTGGAAATATTCTTAGATATGTCGCTTATTGGAATATGATTAGTGACCAACCCAATTCGAACATCTTCACTCACCATAAACATCAAACTTTCAGAATTTCCGGATGCTTCTGTCAACATCTCTGTATGGCCGACATATTCAAATCCAGCCATTTGCATGGCTTCTTTATGAATTGGCCCTGTGACTAAGGCATCAATGTCCCCATTGGTAAGATCTTCAACAGATTTTTCTAAAGCCATTTTGGCAAACTTGCCACTTTCTTCTGATGGTTTTCCCAAAGTAATGGTCACATTGTCATTCCAGCAATTCACAATGTTTATTCGATCACGATAAGCATCTTTTGCAGAACCTATTGATTTAAAATGAAGATCCTGGAGACCGATGATATTCTTATGATAGGAAACGATCTTTGAAGAACCGTAGATCAGAGGAGAAATCTGTTTTAGGATTCTCTCGTCAGCTATAGTTTTCAGAATGACTTCAAGGCCAACACCATTGACATCTCCTATAGTAATTCCAATTTTGATTTTACCCATTGAAAGATATGTGAGAAAAAGTAAGGAAATGATCATCTACTATTAGAAGTCCCGATGATCAAAATAAAGTGTAAAAAATAAACCTAAAATTATTAATTATGCCCATATTCCCACCTACTACTTGAATACTTTAAGTTTGCGAACAAAAAAATCATACGGGCAACACCTACTTATTGACGAGTCTATAGCTCAAACGATCGTCACTGGAATTCAAACAAGAATGACAACTTCCAATCTACTTGAGATAGGTCCCGGCACTGGTGTGCTCACCAAATATTTCTTGGAAGGCCCATTCAACTTCAAAGCTGTTGAGGCGGATTATGACATGGTTCAATATCTTCAGCGCCAATTTGGACTTTCTGAAAACCAGCTTATATCAAAGGATGTCCTTAAAATGGATTTGAGCCGCGTATTCAACAAAAATCACTTTGAAATAGTGGGTAATTTTCCATACAACATTTCTACCCAGATCATCATGCGTGTTCTTAAATATCGCAATCTCATTCCAAATGTCGTAGGTATGTTCCAGAAGGAAGTTGGTCACCGAATTTGTTCCGCTCCAGGATCAAAAGTATATGGAAAAACGAGTGTCTGGGCCCAGGCATTCTACGATTGTGAAATCCTGTTTGATGTGGGTCCAGAGTCATTTGATCCACCTCCGAGAGTACAATCTGTTGTCATTGCACTAAGGCGAAAGGAAAACTATACACTTGAATGTGACGAAAATTTGTTCTTTACGGTAGTAAAACAAGCGTTCAGTCAGAGAAGGAAAATGCTGCGGAACACTTTAAAATCATTATTTGCAGGAAGTGATTTGAGCGAACAAGATTTCTTTTCCAGAAGACCAGAAACTCTTTCGGTTGAAGATTTTGTGCACATCACTCAAATGATTACAGAATTAAGAAAAGATGACTGAGGCTCGATTGCTTAAACTGCTTGAACAAGCCTATGGCATTAAGGGTAAGTTGCATTTGTTATACTCCGAGAAAGACAAAATATATAGACTAGATTCGGGTAAAAACAATACATCCAGATACATAATAAAACAAATACATCCCACAGTCAATGTCAAACATCTCCAACTGCAACATAGTCTGATTAATTCATTATCCCAAGCTGGAGTCCCTTATCAATTGCCACAATCTTTGCAAACAATTGATGGAGATGTAATTCTAAAATCTGATGATCATTATTGGGTAGTACAAAACCACCTTGATGGGGTCTTGATGGCCAATGCCACTCCAATAATGCCCACGACTCGCAATAGCATCGGTAGAATGCTGGCTGGATTTCAAAAAGTATTTACAAGTAAAAGATATGATGCGGATATATATCCCTCTAAATGGGATAATGATCAGGCAGGCTGGTTGTCAGAACATTTAGACCTTTTTGAAAGAAGACGACCTTTGGTTGAGAGGAACTTCAAAGCATACCTCAATGTAGAACACAAAATTTCCAAGCTTAGAAAAAGCATTTGCTACAACGATGCCAACGAACACAATATTTTTCTTCAGTTCAATAGGGAACATGAATATCTTGTGTCAGGATGTATAGACTTCGGTGATGCCATCTTTACAAGTACCATCAATGAAGTTGCAATTGCTTCGGCATACGCCATGATGAACGTAGCTGCTCCGTTGACGGCTGCTGGCGATATTGTAGAAGGATTTTACGAAGAGTTTGAGATACTTGATGATGAACTTGAACTTCTTTTTATTCTCATTAAAACCAGGTTATTGGTCAGTTTGACACATGCTACAATCAATGCCCAGTTGCATCCTGATAATGAATATCTTCAAATAAGTGCGGATTCAGGATGGAGACTATTGGAGAAACTAGATAAGATACATCCGAATCTTGCTCATTATTATTTCAGAAGTAGATGTAATAAGGAACCTGTCGCATCAAATAAATTATTCAAATCCTGGGCAAAAGTGAATCAATCAAAATTCTATCCTCTTTTTGGGAAAGAAATTCATTTATCCAATTCGGAAGTACTTGATCTCAGTGTCGGTAGTAAATTCTTAGGTTCTTTGGAGGATGTCAGCAATACGGCCAAATTTACCGCTCAGGCATTTGAGCTTTTGGATAATCTGAATAAGCAATTTGGCATTGGACGGTATGACGAGATACGACTACTATATAATGCAGAAACATTTAACGTAACTACTAATGATGGTCCAGAGTGGAGGACACTTCATATCGGTTTGGACATATTTACCAAGGCCTATACTCCATTGTATGCCCCATTAGATGGTGAAGTAGTCGTAAGCTCTCACAATATGCTTCCTAAAGATTACGGAAATGTCATTGTGCTCAAGCATCATTATGAAGATGAATGTTTTTTCACGCTATATGGCCATTTGAGTAACGAGTGCACAAAAAATATTCGACCTGGTGACTTTGTGACTCGCGGACAGCAATTTGCAAGATTAGGTAACTATAATGAAAATGGTGATTGGGTTCCCCATGTACATTTTCAGATAATATTAGACATACTCGATTCTGAAGAGAATTACATTGGAGTTGCAAACCCATATGAACGTAATCTTTGGCTGTCCTTATGTCCTGATCCTAATATCATTGTTGGAATAAAAGGCCTGGAGCAACGTGCTTACAAAATCTTACCGACTCAACATTTAATAGCTATAAGAAAGAGGATTTTAGGCACAAATCTCAGCATCTCATATGCCCCATATCCATTACAAATTTTAAGAGGTCAAGGAGTTTATTTGTTTGATCATTTCGCACAAACATATTTAGATATGGTCAACAATGTTGCTCACGTTGGACATGAAAATCCAAGCGTGGTCAAAGCAGGGCAGGATCAAATGGCAGTTCTAAATACGAATACCAGGTATATTCACCCTACAATACTTGATTACGCAGACGCGCTGCTTGAAACCTTACCCGATCACCTCGAAGTTATTTATTTCACTAATAGCGGTAGTGAAGCAAACGAACTAGCTCTACGTATGGCTAAATCACATACCGGCAATGAGCATATTATCGTTTTTGAGCAAGGCTATCATGGAAACACTCAAAATTGTATCAATGTAAGCTCTTACAAGTTTGACAATTCTGGCGGAAAAGGAACCCCTAATAATGTGTCCAAACTTCCTTTACCGGATGTATTTAGGGGACAATTTCGAGGCGCTAATGCCGCGCATGAATATCTACAAGAATGCAAATCTATCCTTGAAAAGCTACAATCAAAAGGAACATCAATTGCCGGCTTTATCGGTGAATCCATACTAAGTTGCGGTGGCCAAATTGTTCCTCCAAAAGATTTCTACAAAGATCTATACCCTCAAATTCACGATTACGGAGGAATTTGTATCGCAGATGAGGTTCAAACCGGTTTTGGCAGAGTTGGACAAAGTTTCTGGTCTTTCCAATTATTTGACGTCAATCCTGACATCGTGACCATGGGTAAACCGATCGGCAATGGACATCCTTTAGGAGCTGTCGCAACAACACGAGAGATCGCGAAGTCATTTGATAATGGTATGGAATACTTTAATACTTTCGGTGGTAATCCGGTAAGCTGCGCAATCGGTCAAAGTGTTCTTCAATATATTCAGGATCATGATTTACAAAAACAAGCAAAAACAATTGGTGATATTTTAATTAGACAATTAACTGAACTCAAAGAACGATACCCATTTATTGGTGATGTTCGAGGATCCGGTTTATTTCTTGGCATTGAAATCATACAATATCCTGACATAGTCCCAGATGCGGAGCGAGCTAAATATATTGTTCGCAGAATGCGTCAAAACAACATTTTACTCAGTACTGATGGCCCGGATCACAATGTGATCAAAATCAAACCTCCAATGTTATTTAATGAGGATCATATAAACCTTTTCATGGTCACACTTAATAAAATACTTGTTGAGGATTATTTACATCAATAGATATTATGTCGGTGCCACTGAACTTTAAAATTTCGGGAAGCGGAGATCCTGTGATTATTCTTCATGGATTCCTGGGATCACTCGATAATTGGCAAACTTTTGCGAACCGTTTGTCCAAAGACTATATGGTCATTACAGTTGATCAACGAAATCATGGTAGATCTCCACATACGTATGACTTTTCGATTCCTTTGATGGCATATGATCTGGAAAAATTAATGATTGATGAGTGGATTCATTCTGCAACACTTATTGGTCATTCCATGGGTGGCAAGACAGCGATGCAATTTTCAACCTTATTCCCTGAAATGGTGCAACGACTAATTGTTGTTGACATAGCTCCCAAAACATACGAGCCACGTTTTTTGAATATTCTTGAAGCATTGAATCAACTGCCCCTAAAATCCTTAACCAGTAGATCTGAAGCAGATGAAATTCTATCTGAACGCATTTCGCAACCTGCAATTAGAAAATTCCTTCTCAAAAATTTGAAACGCAACAAAAATGGGTTTGAGTGGAAAATAAATTTGTCAGCTCTTAACCGTGGCTATGAATCTATTCTTCAGGAAATCAATACCGAAAATATTTATAATGGCCCTACCAAATTCATTCGTGGAGAGCAATCACCTTATATTTTGGACTCAGATATTGAAATAATCCAGGCTAAATTTCCAAGTGCAAATATCACAACTATAAAAGATGCCGGACATTGGGTTCATTCTGATCAGCCAGATCAATTACTCCAGGAGGTAAATCACTTTATGAAGCAGGGATGATGGACTCAATTAAGATTGGCATATTTTTTTCGCCATTTTTCTATATCAATCCATCTATGAATGCGTTTGATAAAGTATATACTACTAAACTATGAAAAGATTGAAATCATTTAGGGGATTTATCATCGTCAGCATTGTGGTAATAATCTGTATTGCAGCAGCTGGAGGAAATCATAATCGCTTTTTCGAAATATCAAAAAATCTTGAAATTTTTACTACACTCTATAAAGAGGTGAACACCTACTATGTCGATGAAGTAGACCCTGCTAAGTTGATGAAAACAGGTGTTGATGCCATGTTGGAATCTTTGGATCCTTACACCAATTATATTTCTGAATCTCAAATTGAAGGATATCGATATATGACTGATGGCACCTATAATGGCATCGGTGCACGTTCTGAAATGATTGGTGAATATGTCACTATTACTCTCATCCATAAAGATAATGCAGCCCATAAAGCAGGTATACAAGCAGGAGATCAGATAATCTCGATTGACGGCTATTCTGCCAAAGGAAAAACCAAAGAAGAAGTGGATCAAATTCTTAGAGGATTTCCTGGGACACAAGTAAAACTCGAAATCAGCAGACCTGGTGAGTCCCAAACCAGAGAAATCATGCTTACCAGAGAAGAGGCAAATATTTCCAATGTCCCATATTATGGAATGGTCAGTGATAATGTTGGATATATTATACTCACCACTTTTACCAGAAATGCTTCCAAAAATATCCTCAATGCCTTAAAAGAATTAAAGGTCGAAAATCCTGAAGTGGATGGAATAATCCTCGACCTCAGAAATAATGGTGGCGGTCTCCTACAAGAAGCAGTGAATATTACTAACATTTTCATTCCCAAAAACGAGATGGTAGTAACCACGAAAGCAAGAGTTCCAGAATGGGACAGAAGCTGGAAAACACTTAATAATGCAAATGATGAGGATATCAAACTTGCGGTTCTTATCAATAATAACTCCGCCTCGGCAAGTGAAATAGTTTCAGGAGTAGTTCAAGATCTGGATCGAGGTGTACTTGTAGGTCAGAGATCCTACGGAAAAGGTTTGGTTCAGAACACCAAGGATATTGGATACAATTCGAAAGTCAAAATTACCACTGCAAAATACTACATTCCTAGTGGCAGATGCATTCAGGCTGTGGAGTACGAAAATGGAGAACCCGTTGATATCCCAGATGATCGAAGAAGTAAATTCAAAACTAGAAACGGAAGAATTGTTCTGGATGGGGGTGGAGTTTCTCCAGATGTGACCATTGACAAACCGGAAGATCCGGCCTTTATTAAATATTTGAAGAAGAAGAAGATCATCTTTCACTATGCGACAAAATTTGTTCAGAAAAATGAATCTATTCCAGCAGCTAAGGAATTCAAATTTCAAGATTATCCTGATTTTGTAAGCTTTGTTAAAGATCAAGGTGATGACTATGGCACATCAACAGAAGCAATGATCCATCAATTGGAGTCTGCCGCTGAAAAGGATAGATACTTGGAGGCACTCAAAACAGAAATCCTTGCGTTAAAATCGAAATTGGCTATAGACAAATCTCAGGATCTGGAAAAGTATAAGAATCAACTCATCAATTTAATCGAGCAAGAAATTGTTTCCAGATATCATTTTGAAACAGGAAAAGTAGAAATCAGTCTTCGAAATGATCCGGAAGTGAAAAAAACTATTGATGTTCTAAATGATGATTCAAATTATCAAGGAATTCTGATTTATAAATGATCCTGCTCCACAACAAATTCTTTTGATTTACTTTTGCTCATGTGTCTACAATCCTCCATTTAGAAACATCCGAGAAGCTTTGTTCGGTCGCCGTTGCTAACAATGGTAAGATGCTCGCATATGACATGGCCAGTGCCTCTAATGATCACGCAAGACAAATTACGCTGGTCATAGAACGTGTCCTTCAGCAAGCAGAACTTCACTTAGATCAATTTTCCGCAATAGCTATAAGTAGTGGCCCAGGTTCATATACAGGATTAAGAGTTGCCGCATCTGCCTCTAAAGGAATCTGCTATGCCTTAGATATTCCTTTGATTGCAATAAATACTTTAATATCCCTGGCTCATGCTGCTGAACAACAAACTTCTGAAGAAGCAGTATATGTTCCGATGATGGATGCACGCAGGATGGAAGTCTATACAGCCGTTTATGATGCACAGCTTAAGCCTGTAATTGTACCACATGCCAGAATTATGGACGAAAACTCATTGCAGGAGTTGGTTGGAGGATTTGATGTACCAATCATCATCTGTGGAAGTGGATCTCATAAATGTAAGCATCTATTTAATTCGGATAATATGCTTTATCGTGAGGATCTGATTAACAATGCTAAAAACCTGATCAGGCCCGCATATCAGGCCTATTGTAACGATGTCTTTGAGGATGCGGCCTATTTCAAACCGTTTTATCTAAAAGCGCCAAACATTACTACACCAAAACCGATTCTCAAATAATAGAAATTCATATTAGACAAAATTCGTATATTTTGATCCGCTTTCTGATGCTAAATCCATAGGTATATTATTATTTCTTCTGTTATTTTTGAATTTCATTTTTATTACCCTTTGATTATCAGCATTTTATCAAATTATAAAAATGAAATATATTTTATTTTGGCATTGTTTTGGTTATTAGGGTAAGTGTGTTATAACCAAAGTTTTTAAACCAACAATACTTATGAGAAAGCAAAAGAATGAGTCTATTGTATTGAAGAAGGGGAAGAGTGATGTACAGTTGGATTACATAGAGCTGAGAAAAGCAGTTCTGGTACTTCGTGCTGTAAATCATAAACTCCGTCAGCGTATAATTGATCTTTTGGAGGAACATGGCCATATGACTGTGACCTCTATCTACATCAAATTGCGCTTAGAGCAATCAGTAGCATCACAACATCTTGCAATCTTAAGAAGAGCGGGTGTCGTTGTCACAGAAAGACAAGGCAAATTTATTTACTATGCGCTCGATCAAGACCGACTCAATCAAATTTCACGTTTGGTAGAAGAATTGGCTGCCTAACAGAAAAATCCCCACACTTCTACTGAATAGGAAGATTTATACGAACGAAAATTCTAGATAAAATATCTTTTCAGGAGAGCTAAAAATGCTCTGAGATTGTTATCTCAGAGCATTTTTTATATGTGAAATTTTGAATTGCGAGTCAAAAAAGCCAACTTTACTCAACACAATTTTTCACCCCCCACGCACTGACTATGAGAAAAACCAAGGTTGTCTTTGACAACGATCAGTTGGCTGTCTCTTCAGAGATTCTCAGGGCTCTGTGTCATCCTTTGCGTCTCAAAATTATTGGTTTTATTGATCAGCATAAGTCCATCAATGTCAATAAAATCTATAATACCTTAAAATTGGAACAGTCAATTACCTCCCAACATCTTCGAATTCTTCGAAATTCAAATTTGGTCAACACGAATCGGGATGGCAAATTCATACATTATTCTCTGAATTATAAAGAGATTGAAAAAGCCAACAAAGCAGTAGTCAAGTTCTTGGAAGAAAGCAGCTTATAGTAAATTTTTGGTACTCTTTTTGACCTTCCATAGTTACCCACCTTTACATCTACCTTTCCACAATACTTTGACCAAAACACAATAGACTACTAAACACATTAACTATTTCTGCTTGTGAAAACAAAGAGCCCAACAATCATATACAGGGACTTCAGATTCTGGTTGCTAATTTTTTCTGGATTATTGCTTGCTTTCTTACTATACGATGGTGGGGCTATGATCTAATCCATTACTTTAAGACTCATATCCAAACTTTTGAAAGAATGAGTCAGAGCACCAATTGAAATGAAGTCTACTCCGGTCTCAGCTACCTTTCGTAGCCTTCGTAGGGTAATACCTCCAGAGGCCTCAGTCTCAAATTCATGGTCTATAATCGCTATGGCCTTTCTCAATTGAGGAATACTAAAATTATCCAGCATTATTCTATCAAATGCCCCGTGAAGTAACGCTTCATCGAGTTCAGCAAAGTTTCTTATCTCAATTGTAATAGGCAGGGCTATATCTATTGTTTTCAGGTATTCCTGAACACTGGTTAATGCTTTCTCAATACTTCCACAAGCATCGATATGATTGTCCTTTATCATTATACGATCAAATAAGCCATATCTATAATTTGTGGCTCCTCCTATGCTAACAGCCCACTTTTCAAGAAATCGAAGCAATGGAGTTGTTTTTCTCGTATCCAATATCTTGACCGGTAAATCCTCTACAACATCAGTATATCTCTTGCTCATCGTAGCAATACCACTCATTCTTTGCATGGTATTCAATGCGAGTCTTTCACGTTGAAGAATTTCCCTGCTGGATCCTTCAATAGTGAAAGCAATATCTCCTCTTCTTACTTCATCTCCATCACGCTTATAAATTTTCATTTCAAACTTACTGGGAGAGGCTTCGAATATCTGTTTAGCTACTTCCACGCCAGCTATTATGCCATCCGCTTTACAAAGCAATTTGGCTTTATTAATATTTGTTGGTGGTATGCAAGCCAAAGAAGTATGATCCCCATCACCAACATCTTCAGCCAGACCTTCTTGAATAAATTTATCCAGAAATGAATGAATTGCAGCTTTCGTAAACATGCCTTGAAGATAAGGAGCGGATTGCAGAACTTTGAATTTCACTTTGTTGTCTCCAAATGTGCCATGAGACATGAAATATTCGTAGTATCATATTTCAAAATATGTCTCAATGGAACCTGTTTTTACAAGTGATGCTATCCTTTTAGGAATTCTGATGCTCATTTTGGGTTTTGTGTTTTTCACAAGTGAGTCTGAAAAACCAATTTTCAAGAATTTCTATCGCTATGTGCCTGCCCTTCTCGTGTGCTATTTTCTCCCTGCCTTGTTGCATTGGCCTTTAGGACTGATAGCTTCTCACTGGTATGAATGGGGATTGATCGATCACCTGTCTCAACTTGGCTATACTCTTCCAAACGAAGGAATGTCATTCGCCGAAATAGAACAATGGATAAAGGAGAACAACATTCCGGATACCCAACAATTTGAAGGTCACTCACAGCTCTATTATGTCGCTTCCAGATATCTTCTGCCAGCCAGTTTGGTTCTTCTTTGTATAAGTATCGATTTTAAAGGCCTCATAAATCTGGGCCCCAAGGCACTAATAATGTTTCTTGCAGGTACGTTGGGCATAGTTATAGGTGGACCAATAGCACTTTATATAGTACTCAACTTCTTCCCAGAAATCATCGCCGCTGATGCAGATCAACTCTGGAGAGGTCTTTCTACAGTAGCCGGCAGTTGGATTGGGGGTGGAGCCAACCAAAATGCTATGGCTGTTATTTATGAAGTTGTTGAGAAACCGATATTTCCAACTATGATAATTGTCGATGTTGTTGTGGCTAATATTTGGATGGGATTTCTATTGTATGGTGCCAATGTCTCTGAAAAGGTTGATAATTGGCTCAAAGCTGACAGCTCGGCTATCGAGGAATTGAAATCGAAAATGGCTAATTACAAAGCAAGTGTTGCTGAGATTCCTAGCACCACTGCACTATTTGTATTAATGGCTGTCGCTTTTGGTGCTGTAGGTCTTTCACATTGGGGCAAAGACGTCATTACTCCGATTATGAATACTGCTAAGGATACGCTGGAAAGCTGGGGGCTTCACTCTCTCCTGTCGTCATTCTTCTGGTTAATCGTAATTTCTACAGCGGTGGGTGTTGGTTTATCCTTTACAAAGGCAAGGAAGCTTGAAGGCGTTGGAGCATCGAGTTGGGGTACGATCTTTATATTCATATTAGTTGTCACTATTGGTATGAAGATGAATCTTGGTGAGGTATTCAAAAATCTTGGTTTGTTTGCAATTGGAATTATATGGATGATCTTTCATGTCGTAATCCTTTTGATTGTTGCAAAACTCATAAAGGCTCCATTCTTTTTTGTTGCTGTTGGAAGTCAAGCGAATGTAGGCGGTGCTGCATCAGCACCGGTAGTTGCTTCTGCATTCAGCCCGTCACTTGCTCCGGTTGGAGCGTTGATGGCTGTACTGGGTTATGGTGTTGGCACTTTAGGAGCGATTCTTTGTGCTGAACTAATGAGATCGATTGCGGGAGGTTAATTTAATGATTTACAAATATTCATTACTGTTGCCGGACCCTCATAGATAAATCCAGTATATATCTGGATCAGGTCAGCCCCAGCTTCCAGTTTCTCCCTGGCATCTGAAGGACCTTGTATACCCCCAACGCCAATGATTACCAGTCGGTCTTTTGCCCGGTCTTTTATAAACTTTATTATCTCAGTAGCCCTTCTTTTCACAGGTTGCCCACTCAATCCTCCATTGCCTATGTTTTGGATTCTAGAGTTACTGGTTTTCAAAGCTGCTCTTGAAATGGTTGTGTTCGTTGCTATAATTCCTGCCAAATTATATTCAATTGCCAAGTCCACAATTTCACCAATAGCAGAAAACTCCAGATCAGGAGCAATTTTTACAAAAATTGGTTTTGGATTTGGCTGTGATTCATTGCGTTGCTGAAGTGCTTGAAATATCTTTGTCAATGCTTCCGGATCCTGAAGACTCCTCAGTCCTGGAGTATTTGGACTACTAACATTAATAACAAAGTAATGAACATGTGGAAACAGTTTTTCGAAACAAATGATGTAGTCATCTACTGCATTCTCATTGGGAGTGATCTTGTTTTTTCCAATATTCCCGCCAATTATAATAGATTGATTCTTGACTTCTTTTAGTCTTTTGACCGCTTGGTCAACTCCCTGGTTGTTGAAACCCATCCTGTTAATCAATGCTTTGTCCTTGGGCAAACGAAATAACCTCGGTTGTTCATTTCCTTTCTGTGCTAGTGGTGTGACGGTTCCAATTTCAACGAAACCGAAACCTAATAAGTCTAATAATTCAATATACTCGGCATTCTTATCAAAGCCTGCCGCTAATCCAATTGGGTTTTTAAAATGTAATCCAAAGAAATCTCTTCTCAAGTCGGGGTGCTCATAACTGAAAAATGCGCGAATAAGCGATTTTCCGCCCGGAATCCTGGAAATGAATTTCAGGAGAAATAAGGAGGTGTGATGCGCTCTTTCCGGTGGAAGCAAAAAAAGAAGATTCTTTATTATTAGTTTGTACATACAGGGCGTATTCTTGAGCACAAATTACATCAAGAGACAACAAAGATCACAGTTAGGGACAATTTGATTTCTTACATTGCCGCTGCCAACTTATCCAGATCTCTAATGAGCAACCTCCTTCGATTAAAGGTTAGAATATTCTGATTTCTTAATTCATTCAGAATTGTGGTCACCGTTTGACGGGAAGTGGCTGTAAGGTTGGCTATCTCCTGATGGGTCATAAACCTTCGTACCAATGTTTCATATCCTACTGGTCTTCCCTTTTTCTTTGCTAAATCAAGCAGAAATTCAATCACTCTAGTTCTTGAATCCTTGAATACCAATGATTCTAATCTTCTTTCCATTTCCAATGCTCGGGATCCAATAAGATTCATAAAGAACGTATTGAGCGGTGTATGATCCTTCAACATTATTTTCATATCCGCCCTGGTCAGAATACACATTATCGTGTCCTCTATAGCTAAAGCGTAGTCTCGTCTTTTCTCCACTCCAGCTAGAGATAGTTCGCCAAAGACTTCTCCATCAGATAAAATTGCTTTTGTAATTTCCTTTCCTGAATTGGATATCGTGCCGATTTTAATTCTTCCTTCTGTTATAAAATAAATCTTATCTGCACTATCATCCTGCATATATACATATGCTCCTTTCTTGACTTTGGATACCGGCAAATGATCGCTTTGATCCTTCATCTTGTCTGGACAAAATATACCTTTCATGTCCAGGTTCTCTAAGTACCAAAAAGAATGACTCTCTACACTCATAATATTAAGAGGCTGTCTTAATCAAAATAAGAGCATTTTGACCAAGATTAATGAAGCCTATCCGATCCATCATGCTATTGATCTAATTTAAGATCAAAACGACGTCTTAGTTCATTGACAAGAGGATTGATTTTTACAAAACCGTCATATTTGTCTTTTACCGTCAAAGGTTTCTTTATAGTTTTGGCATAGGCTTTCGCCATTTCACTATCTATTTTTACGATCAGCTGTAAACTTGGGGCATTAAAAACAGTCCTCAAATGCTCTGTAAGTGCAAGTTCCTTTCTGATAAAGTCCTGAGCCATTTTGGATCCAACCTTAGCATATATTGCCTCTTCTTCTAAGCTTATCTTAGCCTTTCTTAAAGTTGCTTGCAAAGAAGGGGAAGTGCAATTCGATGAATAGTGGTTCCACTCTTCTTCAAGATTAATCTGAGTAAGTTCTTTAGCATCGGATTGATGCGCTGCCTCGGTTTCTATTATTCCAAGTTTAACATCCTCAATGCTTCCAACTGATGGCATAGAAAATTTTTGATTGCCTACCATTTTTGGAATCGTAGGAATTTCCATTTTCTCAACCACAGTTTGAATTTCTTCATTTGAAGAATATGATTTCGGAGGTTCAGGTTCCTTAATTACAGAAATTTGAGGAATGTATGGTTCTTTCTTATTGTGTTGAATTACAGTTGGAGCAGGATTTACTTCAATCTTTTTTTTTATTTCTGTTTTGCCCTCTACTATTTTCGGTGCAAATGTCATTCTTATTAATGCCATTTCCACATGTAATCGTTTGTTTTTGGCAAGACGATAAGAGGTATCACATTGGTTGGCTATATGAAGTAGGTTGATCAAGTATGGAGATGGGCAACTTTGAGCTTGTTCTTGATACCTAAGTTGAAGGCTCTTACTTAATTCCATCAGTTGAATGGTCTCAGGATCTTTACTGACGAGTAAGTCTCGGATATGTGAAGCCAAACCGTTGATAAATACATCAGCCTCAAAACCTTTGTCTAATACTTGATCAAAAAGTATTAAAATCCCAGACATGTCTTCCACCTGCAGTGCTTTTATTACTTTAAAATAATAATCATAATCAAGTACATTAAGTTGATTTAATACATTCTCGTATGAAATCTTTCCATCTGAGAAACTAACAATCTTATCATAAATCGAGAGTGCATCGCGCATTGCACCATCGGCTTTTTGGGCAATGACGTTCAATGCATCGTCCGATGCTTGTATTCCCTCTATTTCACAGATGTGCTTTAGTCTTTCGATTATCTGAGCCACTTCGATCCTCTTGAAATCAAAGATTTGGCATCTGGACAAGATGGTTGGGAGAATCTTATGTTTCTCTGTCGTAGCAAGAATGAAAATTGCGTAAGGTGGTGGTTCTTCGAGTGTTTTCAGAAATGCATTGAAGGCCGCAGCGGACAGCATATGCACCTCATCAATGATAAATATGCGGTATTTACCGTTTTGAGGAGGGATCCGTACTTGATCATTTAGGTTTCTTATCGCTTCAACCGAATTATTGGAGGCAGCATCTAATTCTGCAATATTAAATGAAGCATTGTCTGTGAATGCAAGACATGAGCTACATTGATTACATGGTTCTATGTTATCGTTTACATTCTCACAGTTAAGAATCCGTGCCAATATCCTAGCTGATGATGTTTTACCTGTTCCCCGGGGACCGCAAAACAAAAAAGCATGGGCAATTTTATTTCCTTTTATGGCATTTTTCAACGTCTGAGAAATGTGATCTTGTCCAACCAACTCCTCGAAGTTGCCCGGTCTATATTTGCGTGCCGAAACTACAAAATCACTCATAGGAAAATTGATTTATAGAATATCATCATGGGTAAGTAAAGATAGAAAAAGAGGGTGCAAATGTAAGAGAAGAATTTTATTCGACTAATCCACTTTGTGTTTACTATAATTCCTTTTTGCCCTATATTTGCAGCCGCTTAGAATTGCAGAGGTACATTTTATAATATGGCGCGGTAGCTCAGCCGGTTAGAGCGTTGGATTCATAATCCAGAGGTCGGGAGTTCAAGTCTCCCCCGCGCTACTTGAAAGACTCAAGATTGATTTCTTGGGTCTTTTGTAATTTG
>JAHHJQ010000388.1 GCA_018680005.1 Bacteroidia bacterium
TTCGTTGTTGAATTTCACGAGCCTGTATCAATAGTTGATCGATTTGCTCCCGAATCTGATGCATGGCTACATCTGTTTGGTCATACATGGCAGCCATTGCTTTTCCTTTTATTTTGCTTTTATCAACCGGACGTATTTCTGCACTTCCTATAGTATGTGCGTAAGGTAATGTTCCAGGAGATTCGGTAATATTATCCGGATTGATCAAATTTATGGATTCTATTTTTTCAGACATGTAGGTTGTTCATTTTGACATGATCAAAACAGAAGTTCTACCACCAATGTTGAAATTATCTTGCTTATTTACAAAATAAAAGGGCAGAATCCTTTCGGAGTCTACCCTTTGGTGACATTTTGGGCTTATATCACCTTAAACAAATAAACACTCAATTCTTTGCCTATTGTGGTTTTGTTTTATCGAAGTTCAAAAGTGCCTTTTCCGCTCAGGAAGCCCTTGTTATAAACTTCCACAATATACTTGCCACTTTGGAATGCCATACCAGGATTCCAGTCAAGGCAGGTCTTTATCGGGTTTTGGTCGTATTCTACCTCTGCTGCTTTGGTGTACTTCACTTGATCTCCGCTTGCAGACTTTTCAAGAACACCGGATCCAAGGTTTTCAATTGCCATAGTCTCACCTAAAGGAGTAAGGACACGCACAAAGAAGGTTTCAGCTCCTAAATCTGCAACTTCGTTTTCATAAGTATCCAGACAGATTTGGATATAATCTACATTCTTTGCTGCCTTTCTTTGCGCTGCAACACCTGATTTCTTGACTCTCCAAGCGGAAACGTCAATGTTCCTGGTTTTTATGACTGAGGCAATGTTCACCTTCGCACTCAGTTCAGCATTTTTTGCAGACACCTCTTCTTTTTGAGACATCAAAACTGCTTTTTCCGATTCGATTTCATTGATGATCGAACTTTTTTCTTCATTGGAAGTATTCAAAGCCTGATTGCTCTCGGAAAGTGAACGATTGGCATTAACGAGACCTTCATTTTCTTCCCTAAGTATTTGAATTTCAGCGAGATATTCATCTCTCTGTGCTACCAAATTGGCAATTTCTTCTCTTGCAGTTTTCAGATTTCTACTGTCTTTCAACAGAGCGCTTATCCTATTCTTAGATTTTGTCAATTCAGACTTTTGATTTTCTATAAGCCCATTCAGCTCTTCATTATTGGATTTCATCTCATCAAGGTCTGTCATGGCTTGAGCATACTCCTCTCTAAGTTGCGTTTCCAGATCTTTGGCTTCAGTAAGCGCGATGTTTTGCTGATCGATGATGTCATTTTGCTTGTACTTGCTTGACAGCAAAAACATATTCAATAGTAGTGAAACGGCCAACAAGGCAATCAAAACGATTCTTGTGGTTGAACTCATGATGTTATTTTTTCTTAGATAATAGGTTTAATTAAAACTTTGACTTATTCAATTTTTTGTAAAAACGGTCATTTGATATTACAATATTGCTAAGAAGCTTTCAAATGCGGCGCAAAAGTATAGCAAGTTTGCCAATCCAACTACCAAATAGCGCTTAAATTATATTTTGAAATCATGTGATAGCGCGACGGCGGATGACTAAGTAAGGTTGACACAGTAGATTTGGCATAGATATTATTTATTTTCAGTCAAGTATAATACTGAATCACTAAACATGCTCAATAAACTGGATCTTAGCAAAATTCTATTTTTAGATATAGAAACTGTTTCTATTCAAAGCTCTTATCAGGACCTCTCCGAATCATTCAAGGCTCTTTGGAATAGAAAGGCCCAGTTGATAAATCGTTCAGTTGAACCTATAACACCTGAAATAGCGGAAGAGTTATACTGGAATAAGGCCGGAATTTTTGCTGAATTCGGGAAAATCATTTGCATCTCTGTCGGTGTGCTGATCATAGACAAAAAAACAAGGAAAATAGATTGCCGAGTCAAATCATTCAAGAGTGATGTTGAAAAGGAATTGTTGAATGATTTCTGTGAAATGGTGGTTCAATACTACAATGATCCTGATATCCATACTATCTGTGGGCACAATATCAAGGAATTTGATATTCCCTATATCTGCCGGCGACTCATCGTAAACCAAATGCCACTGCCACATATTTTTAATATACCCGGACGCAAGCCATGGGAAACCCAATTCCTACTGGATACAATGACTCTGTGGAAATTTGGGGATTACAAGCACTTTACATCGCTCAAATTACTTACTGAAATTCTTGATATCCCTTCACCAAAAGAGGATATCGATGGTTCGGATGTAAACAAGGTATATTGGGAAGATAAAGATCTGGACCGAATAGCAGCTTATTGTGAAAAGGACGTCTTAGCGGTGGTCCAGCTTCTATTCCGTTTTAAAGGGATGCCCTTGCTCAAATCCAACCAGGTTCGTTTTATCTAGGTCAGAACTTTCTGCTTACATCATATTGATAAAGTTAGATTAAGGTTAACTTCGTATTGATCTAAAATCACTACTATGTCTCAAACACATCTTGTCGCTCCCTCTCTGTTAGCGGCTGATTTTCTCAATCTGGAAAGAGATCTGGAAATGATCAATAATAGCGAGGCGGATTGGTTGCATATTGACATTATGGATGGGAGGTTTGTTCCAAATATTTCATTTGGTATGGACATTACAAAGAAAGTGGCTTCAGTTGCAACTAAGCCGCTTGATGTCCATTTGATGATCGTTGAACCTGAGAAATATATTTCGGCATTTAGAGATGCTGGTGCTGAGATCATATCGGTTCATGTCGAGACATGTCCGCACCTTCATCGTACGATACAGCAAATACAAGATACCGGAGCCAAAGCCGGAGTGGTGCTGAATCCACATACTCCAATATCGGCAATCGAAAATGTCCTGGAAGATATTGACCTTGTATTATTGATGTCCGTGAATCCAGGTTTTGGCGGTCAAAAATTCATTTACAATACCCTCGTAAAACTCCGAAATTTAAAATCCATCCTGGACCAGAGAAATCTCTCCCCTTTTATAGAAATTGACGGAGGTGTCGGTCTTCAGAACGCAGAGTCTTTGTTGAGAGAAGGCGCTAATGTCCTTGTCGCCGGCAGTAGTGTATTTAAGTCTGAAGATCCATCAAAAACAATCAGCCTCTTGAAATCAATCGAAAGAGAACGGGTCTATATTTAAAAGGTCAAATCTGATTCTTCACGAATCGCCGGCATTAATCTTCGGGTGGCTGCGACCGTAGCCAATGGTGCTGCGAAAATAAGACCTATCACTGTGGCACTAGTTAATAGGAATGCCGTTCCGATTCCAATTGCAAATCCCCTGTTTCTTTTTACAAAAGCCGTACTTTGAGTAAGGCCAAAGTGCCGTTCTAGCACAAAGTCGATGTTACCAAAACCTGCATAATAGGCCTGGACCAGGAAAATCGCCACTGTATTCAAAATACCAATGACCGGGATCAAACCTGCCAGCATGAGTAGTAGCGTGAAAAATATTTCTTTGAAAAGATTGCGAACATTAATTCGAATCCCTCGGATAAGATCATAAAACAAAGAAGACAACGACCATGTCGTTTCTGTGTGTCCAACCTCTATTTCCTCCACCTTTTCAGACAATAGACTCATAAATGGTGAGGAAATGATCAACACCAAATACTTGTAACTGGCAAGACTAAGAGCAATGGAAATTATGGTACCTAGAAC
>JAHHJQ010000399.1 GCA_018680005.1 Bacteroidia bacterium
GACATTGGTTACGAGACCTATCAAAAGATCCTCGACGAAGCCATTCAGGAATTGAAAGAATCTGAATTCAAGGATGTCTTTAAAGAGGAGATGGAGAAGAAAAAGAACTTTGTTCGTGATGTTGAGATTGACTCCGATATCGAGATGCATATTCCGACGGAATATGTGTCCAATATTCAGGAAAGACTGAATCTCTATACTGAATTAAACAATATCAAAACGTTGGAGAAGCTCGAAGAATTCAAGAAAAAAATGGAGGATCGATTTGGCCCAATACCCAAAGCTGTTTCATCCTTATTCATGATGCTGCAAATCAATTGGAAGTGTCGTACACTTGGCTTCGAACGCCTGATCTATAAGAATAAGAAATTGAGGTGTTACTTTATTACAAATCCACAATCACCTTTCTACGAAACAGATTTGTTCCAGAAGTTTATGCAATTCATTGCCACCAAAGGTGTTGGATTTGGGTTAAGCATGAAGAAATCCAATAGACACCTGATCCTTGTCAAAGACAATTTGAAATCATTGAAAGCTGTCTATGCCTCATTGAAGTTCCTCGAAGAAGAATTGGTGGAAGAACCGGTCAGCGCAATTTAATTAGTCATGCAAGCGAATATTTTCGAAATCAAAACTCGGATTACTAATCCGGAAGATATTCATGATACACTGATGCGTTCCGGCGCAGAATTTCATGGACTTGATCATCAGATTGATACTTATTTCAAAGTGGATAGAGGACGATTAAAGCTGAGACAGGGAGATATAGAAAATACATTGATCAGATATCACAGGCCGGAGACCAAAGATTTGAAAAACTCTAAAGTGATTTTTCAGAAACTGCAACGGGAGAACCAGGGAATCAAAGACATTCTGGAGGATGTTATGGGCATCTGGAAGGTCGTTGACAAACAGAGACGCATCTATTTTATTGAAAATGTGAAATTTCACATCGACGAGGTCAAAGGATTAGGTTCTTTTGTCGAAATTGAAGCCATTGATATATCCGGGGAATCTGATAATACACAACTTCGGAAGCAATGTGATCATTATATAGAAGTATTGGGATTGAATAGAAATCAGTTTATTGACCAATCCTATAGTGATATGGTGCATACTTAAATCTTCAAATATTGAATATTCTTTCACTAGAAAACGTTTCCAAAGCCTTTGGGGACAAGGTACTCTTTGAAAATATCAACCTGCAGGTCAGCCAGGGCGATAAGGTAGCCCTTGTAGCCAAAAATGGAAATGGAAAAACTACTTTGTTGAAGATCATCGCAGGAGAAGAACCTGCTGAAGGGGAGTCAGCAAAAGTATATCTGAATAAAGATATCAGACTTGGATATCTGAAGCAGGAACCTGAGTTCAATCCCACAGATACCGTACTGGAAGCTATTTTCGACAGTGATCAACCCATCATTCAGGCACTCAAGGCATACGAGATGGCTCTGGCCCTTAAGCGGGAGGAGGACATCAACGAAGCAGCGATGCGTCTCGATGATTTGAAAGCATGGGATTATGAAGCCAAGGCAGAAGAAGTACTTTTCAATCTCAAAATGAATCAGCTGGATCAAACTGTTGACAGTCTTTCTGGTGGACAAAAAAAGAGACTGGCACTTGCCAAGTTGATCATAGAAGAACCGGAGTTCATCATCATGGATGAACCTACTAACCATTTGGATCTGGAGATGGTAGAGTGGCTCGAGGAGTATCTCCAAAAGGCGAATCTGACCATTTGTATGGTGACCCATGATCGATATTTTCTTGATCGGGTCTGCAATTTGATATACGAGATTGACAACCAGCAACTTTACAAGTACAAGGGGAACTATGCTTATTTTCTGGAGCACAAGTTCGATCGCGAGCATGCGCTTAGCAGCAGACATGACAAGGCGAAAAAGCTATTTAAACGAGAGCTCGAATGGGTCAGACGAATGCCCAAAGCCAGAGGGACAAAAGCAAAGGCAAGGGTGCACAAGTTTCACGAAATCAAAGAAGAAGTCTATAGCCGGACTTCTATGTCTGAGCTTAAATTGACTTTTCCATCCGCACGATTAGGTAGTAAGGTGCTCGAACTCCATCATATCTCCAAAGGATTTGATGACCTGCAATTGATCAAAGGATTCTCCTACAAATTCAAAAAAGGTGAAAAAGTAGGGATCATAGGTCCCAATGGCAGTGGAAAATCCACATTGCTACACCTTTTGACTAAAGTCCTAAAACCCGATCAGGGTAAGATCGTCCATGGAGGGACCTTAGAAATTGGCCACTATGAACAAGATGGGCTGGTATTGAAAAAAGATAAACGCGTCATCGATGTCATCCGCGATATTGCCGAAGTAGTGACCGCGGGCACTTCGCTCAAGTTGGACGCTGCGAGAATTTTAGATCGATTTCTTTTCAACAGACGACAGCAAGAGGTGTATGTCTCTCAATTGAGTGGCGGTGAAAAAAGACGGCTATATCTATTGACGGTATTGATGAAGCTCCCTAACTTTTTGATACTTGATGAACCAACGAACGATCTGGATCTGATCACCTTAAATATTCTTGAGGAGTATCTCCTCGAATTCGAAGGATGTACAGTGATCGTATCGCATGACCGCTATTTTATGGATAAGATTGTCGATCACCTTTTTGTCTTCGAAGGCAACGGGATGATTCGTGATTTCCCTGGAAACTATACCGAATATCGGGATTGGAAGCAAAATGAAGTTGCGAAAGCCAGGAAGGTCAAGCCACAATCGCAGCAAAAGAGCGAAAAAGCTAAAGCCTCAACCGACAACGGTCTCACCTTTGAGCAGAAGAAAACAATCAAAAATCTCGAAAAGTCGATCGAACGGCTCGAAGCAAAGAAGTCGGAGATTATGAACAAGTTTCATGATACCAGCCTTACTTCCGAAGAGATCACGCAACTTTCGAAGGATCTTGAAGATCTTAATTCGACCATCGAAGAAAAGGAAATGCAATGGCTGGAGTTGCATGGATAACAGCTCCAATATTAGTCTTGAATTGGTGCGATTGCTAATCTAAATCAAGGAATTTTTATTTGCTACAATGTCATGCAATAGCTGCTCTCCTATATGTAACCCAAGTCACTACATCAGGCAAATACCCCCGATAACTTTGTGATGAAGTTATATTAAAAACCAAAACCAAAAGTCATGAAAAAGGCAATAACATTCGCAGTTATCACAATACTGGCTGTTTTCAGTATGGCTGCGCAGGATCAAGAACGCCAGCGTGATCAGGAGCGTATTCAAGAACATATTCTGATGCAAGATGGAAACCTCTATCAAATAAAAAATCAAGAGCGAACCCAGTTACGAGAACAAGTACAACTGAACAATGGGGGCATAGTTAATCCCGATGGCACTTATCAATTACGCAATAAAAATCAACGCAAATTGAAAGATCGCCAGTGTCTTGATATGGATGGGAAGCGTTATGGATCTCAAAATCAATTTTTCGAAAAAGTGCAAGCCAGGACCCAGGCTATGAATAAGGAGCACCTTATGCTGCAAAACGGTCAGGTCTACCAGTACAAAAACAATAAACAAACCCGTTTGCAGGAAGGCGTTACCCTGGAAAATGGTACGCAAATCAATCCGGATGGTACCATCCAAATGAGAAACAAAAAGCAAATTAGGTTGAAAGAAGGAGAATGTGTGGGTATGGATGGTCGCCGATATGTTAGTCGTGACCAATTTAGAGACAATATGGAACGCCAGATTCATAGAATGGATCGAGCAGATAGAAATCGAGTGGACAGGACAATGGCCAATAGACAAGGGAGGAAAGGTAGAAATGGTTAAGGTTTTCAGGCCTCTTCAACATTTAGTTGATGAGGCCTAATCATTTTGATTTTATACCATCATTCAGATTATAAAATCTCTATTCCAATGAAAACCATGAAACACATATTCCTGTTGTTGGCAATATTATTTGTGAATCTTTTACCCATAACGACCAACGCACAGAGTTCTAATCTATCCCATATTGATTCTTCCTTTACATCTTCGGAAGTGCGTATAGGCATTCGATATACCAGTGATTATTATTATGCTGGTAGAGCCGACTCAACACGAGTACCTTATCTAAGTCCATCCATTGGATATTTTCATAAATCGGGTCTATACATCCGCGGGAGATTATCCTATCTCACTGCTGCAAATAATGGGCGGGTGGATCGATATATATTTTCTGGGGGATTTAACTACTTTGGAAAAAATTTCGCTACCGGGTTTTCAATTTCTGAATATATCTTCAATGATCTGAGTTACGCTATCCAGGCTGAAATGAACACTTATGTAAGTGTTTTTGCCGGATATGACTTTAATGCAGCCATTGTTTATCTGGATGCCGGAATAGGTTTTAGCGAAGGGAGCGATGTATTTCTCTCCGCCGAGATCAATAAACCAATATTTGCATTCGCTAATAGGCTTCGGATTTCACCAGCAATCCTCATAAATATTGGTTCGCTGAGATATTACAATGAATACTATACCATGCGTAGTCAAGCCACCGGAGAGAGAAAAGGTAAAGGAAGAATGCCATCGACCACAATCTCAACAATATCCGAGATAGAATCGTACGAAAAATTTCAAGTGCTTGATTATGAATTGGATCTTGCACTGAGTTATAGCATGAATGACATTCGCTTTTATTCCAGTCTGACATGGACTTTTCCAGTCAATCCCTCAACCATTGTTAGTGACAAAGAAACCTATACTGAAGATTTACAAAATGGATTCTATTGGTCAATGGGCATCATCTGGACACTCTGAGGAAATTGTGTATGGATGCCAGCATGGGATTTGGCAATAGCATTACTAATGCAAAAGAACGAATATACAAGTCATCTCACTTGTATTAGTGTCAATCGCATCGATTTGCAATTTGCATTCCGACACAAATATTGGTTACCCTCTTCAGCGATGATGCTGAGGATTATCAAAAGTAATTCAATTCCAAGAAATAGATTCCTCCAAAAAATTAGTAGAATTAACCTCTCTGCCGAAGAACAACGTGTCATTCAAGGATAAGGATATCGATTGGTATCATATCTGAATATCTGTACGGTAGAGAAAATCCATCATGGCTGATGGTCGATGAAATACGTATATCATAACGAAAAATCTATTGAATATGAATCTCTCCTCGTTTGACTGGGGTGTCATTATTGCTTTTTTCTCTTCTATTGTCTTGGTTGGAGTTTGGGTCGGAAGGAAGTCTGGATCTTCGAGTACGGCGTTTTTTCTTTCTAATCGCGATATGCCCTGGTGGTTACTTGGCGTCTCTATGGTAGCGACAACTTTCTCTGCCGATACTCCTAACCTGGTCACAGATATCATCCGCAATGACGGGCTGGCTGGCAATTGGGCCTGGTGGGCTTTCTTGCTGACGGGAATGCTGACCGTATTTGTATATGCGAAATTATGGCGTCGCTCTGGTATCGTGACAGATCTTGAATTTTATGAGTTGAGATATAGTGGCAAACCGGCTTCATTCCTACGAGCTTTCCGGGCGATCTATCTGGGTGTATTTTTCAATGTGGTGATCATGGCCACTGTGATGCTGGCCGGGATCAAGATGGGAGGTATTCTCCTGGGT
>JAHHJQ010000098.1 GCA_018680005.1 Bacteroidia bacterium
GGCATTCCCATGACCATCTACGATTCGTATTTCGTCCCCGGACTGTTTCCGAAGTACTTTTAAATGCTGGCTTTCCACTCCAGACAAGTGCGCAATTTCACCATCTAATTTGAATGCGAAAAATTGATTCATAAACCTTAAAGATCGCAAAGAACCAAGGAAATTTATTGCATTAAGGCAAGCAAGTTTAGAAACAAAGAAATCATTTGAAATTCAAACGAAAACCACCTACATTTGGTGCGTTATTGCTTTAGCCCCGGTGGCGGAATTGGTAGACGCGCTGGATTCAAAATCCAGTTCTGGCAACAGAGTGGGGGTTCGATTCCCCCCCGGGGCACACAAAGGGTTTTCTTCTTTTTCATTGATTGCAAGTGCGAGGTTTAACGTCAGACTCAATATGCTTTCGATTTTGAATGCCAATCACGACTTTTGATTAAATGACTGTCATCTCTATAGCATTACCCAAAACCTCGATATCTCATTCGTCAATGAGCAAATCTATTTTGACTACACAAGTGATTGCTCACTCCATATAACCGCCAATTCTTAAGAAGAGTATAGTATAATGTTTATAGACTGGGGTTGCAATCTGCAATACAATAGTTCAATGAATAGATATCCAACTATTGCTCGTAAGCTAAGAGTTTAGGGCCTTTCTCGTTTTTTCCGAACTTCTCTGATGACACGAATGGTATAATAGAGATGTGAATCTATATCCGATACTAATTGCAATATATTAGGGCTGTATTTTATGTGTGGGATTATACCTTGAAATTCTTCAATTGCACAAGCGGTATGCAGTCTTGTAGTGGATAGTCGGACTCCGATACCAGATTTAGATAAAAGCTTGGCAATGGGATTGGCCCTAAATATTTTGGTACCACCTGTTTCTTCTCCTACAATTATTCCCATGGAGTAGCATTGAAATGTGCTAGCAAAACTTGATGCAGCTGAATAAGAATCTCTATCTGTCAAGACATAAACATCTCCAGAAAACTCATAAGTTTCTTCGATTGGTTCTTCATTAAAGAAAGCTTCTTCTTTCACAAATGTTCCTGCTGCATTATTAAGGATGGCTCCTATATCCAAAAAATGTCGACGTTGAGGTATGGATAGCTGTGGATTTTGTCTGAGAGCAGGTATGCGCGTATAAAAGTATTCCTTATATGGATAACTTACCTTCATATTCGAAGAGGCCATCGTCTTGAAGTATCCATCGGATATGTAATGAAATAATTCAGATGCTATTTTGGGCCATCCGCCATAGTTGCCACGTATATCAATTATTAAAGAATGAATGCTATCCTTTTTGATTTGTTTGAATGTCTTATTAAGGAATATATTATAAGCGGTGATATCTGGGGTAAAAAAGCCGTAAATGTGAATAAGTCCAATTCCATCTTTCACTTTCTTATAGTCATATGGTTCTCCTCTGGCTATTTGTTTCTCTTTTTCTTCACGATCATTTTTCTGAAATTTTTTCCATTCCTTGAAAGACATATTAGGGACTACCGTAACCAAAGTGTCAGATAGTACATATTTAATTTTCAGATCATGAGACTGGTCGAATGCCAAGTATAAGTACTTGTCGATATTATCATCAATTATTGTATTTCTGAATATTTGCTTTTCATAAGAAATGTATGGATCTATGACATTTAGGAAGCTGTCTACGCTTATTCCATTGATCGCTATTATTTTGGAGCTTGGATTAATAATTCCATTGTTATAATTTTTCAGAACATATATTTCATTGTCGTTAGTAAAATGGAGTTCATAGGGAAAACAACCAAGTTCTTTCTTCTTGTTCTCCATCCAAAATTTGGGGAAATATACACTACTATGCCCGTCTCTGATTAATGCCACAAGTGAAGAGATCTTTTTGTAAAAACCCAATGTACTATGTGGTTTGTCTAAGGAAGCTTCAACCTCCTTTAGCTTAAGTGTGAATTCGGATTCTGAAATATGGGTATATGGATCAGGATGCGCCTCAAGAAAGGCCGTGAACTCTTTGAAGTCCTTTTGAAGTTTTTTCGAGTGAATGAGCTTTTCATTTTGGCCATAGGCATTGCTAGAAATCGATAACCATAGGAAAAATAGAGAAATCGCTGGATAGATTTTAGTGAGCATAACTGGTCAATTCTTGAATAATTCTATCTGCCACGATAGAAATTTCTATTTAATATTATTCAAATTGTCCCTAAGTCGTAGTAGATATTTGTGTTTGAGGAAATAGTCTTTGATTCTGTTCAAAGCATCTATATCTACAATTTCGTGCTGATAGGTATCCAGGTCTTTCTGGATAATTGATAAATTGTTTTTTTCATAATTATCAATTTGAGTGATGATGTTTTCCTTCTTTTCTTGATCAAAGTCAAATTGCAGTTCCATCAATTCTTCATTGATCTCCATCATTTCCAATAAGAATGTCTGAGGTAGTTCAGTTTTTTCTTCGTCCTTAATTAGTCCGTTCAACTCTAACACATGAAACATGCGACTGTGAAAATCACGTAGTACCTTATAAGCTTTGTTATTGATCGTTGAGAATTGTAAGATCTCGGCTTGTTTCTCCTCGCTTTCTAATGTGTAGAAATCCGGATGATACTGACGACTCTTCTGATAGAATAGTCGTTTGAGTTCACTTTCATCGACTCGGAAGGACACAGGTATATGGTAGAATTCAAAATAATTCATCCAGGTATTTCAGCTATTGAAAGTAGGCGCGATAAACATCAAGACCATTTGCTAACAACACAAGGCCTAGAACAAATACAAAACCTGCAATGGTCGCATATTCCATGAATTTGTCCGTCGGTTTTCTTCCTGTCACGATTTCATAAATCAGAAACATTACATGACCACCATCTAAAGCTGGAATGGGCAATAAATTCATAAAAGCAAGGATCAAAGAAATCAGCGCTGTTACATTCCAAAACCTTTCCCAGTCACCCCACGAATCCGGAAAGAGTTTGGTAAAGGTTCCGAATCCTCCAAGGCTTTCAGTTACTTTCATTTTGCCACTAAACATTTTACCAAATGCCTTGATTTGTGATGTCAGAAAATTAACACCTTTTGTGACTCCCGCTGGTAAAGCCTCACCTATAGTATAATCTTTGCGCTCTGTGTCATAGAAGTAATTATACGATTCGCGATATGCGCCTATGGTTCCTTTCTCTCCTGTTTGCATGGCTATCTGCAATGTATCAGTACC
>JAHHJQ010000410.1 GCA_018680005.1 Bacteroidia bacterium
GTTCTACTCCGAATATTTCGTCGGGGAGATCCGCTTTTCTACCGGCTTTTTCGCCTTGAATGTTTAATACGTCTATTTTCATGACTATTGCTTTTCAAGTACCACGATTGAATTCTTGTGACCAGGAATCGCACCTCTGACCAAGACCAAATTCTTTTCGGGTAAAATCTTTACGATTTCTAAATTTTTAATCTTCACACTAGTTCCACCAGTACGTCCACCCATACGGGTACCTTTGAAAACCTTAGACGGATCTGATGCAGCGCCAATAGAACCCGGAGCACGCTGTCTATTATGTTGGCCGTGGGTTGCATCATTCACACCTGCAAAACCGTGTCTTTTGACAACACCCTGGAATCCTTTACCCTTGGATGTACCCATAACATGGATTGCTTCGCCTTCTTCAAAAACTTCGGCTGCCGAAATCATATCGCCAACTCCTTTTGCTATTCCTTCTTCGCCCTCAACATCTGAGATTAACAAATCCACATCAAAGTCCCTGAACTCAACAACTTTTTTAGCCGGTTCAGCACCGGACTGGCCGAAATGTCCCTGAAGGGCTCTTGATGTATTTTTAATCTTCGCTTTTCCGAAGCCAAGCTGAAATGAATCGTAGCCATCTGTATCCTCAGTTTTGATCTGAGTAATGACACAAGGTCCTGCCTCAACGACAGTACAAGCTATATTTTGACCGAATTCATCAAAGATGCTGGTCATTCCTACTTTTTTACCAATTATTCCGTTCACGTCAATCTTCTTTTAAAAGATGCAATGATGATAATTATCAAATATTTAAATCTCGCCGACTTGGTCGTTAGCCTAAGTCAATTTCACTTGAATGTCTACTCCACTCGGTAATTCCAGTTTAGACAAGGCGTCAACTGTCTTTTGTGTTGGAGTATAAATTTCAATCAAGCGTTTGTGCGTCCGAAGCTGGAACTGCTCTCGAGATTTTTTATTGACGTGCGGTGAGCGCAGGACTGTAAAAATCTTCTTTTCAGTTGGCAGCGGAATCGGACCGGAAATTACAGCTCCACTTGATCTTACTGTTTTCACAATCTTCTCGGTAGACTTATCTACCAAATTGTGATCGTAAGAGCGAAGCTTAATCCTAATTTTCTGATTCATAACTCTTTATAAATAATATAATATTCTCTTTCCAATTATGCAGTTACGGTACCTCTAGCCGTTTCAATAACAGCCTCAGCTATACCTTTAGGAGCCGCTGCATAGTGCGAAAACTCCATTGTCGAATTTGCTCTTCCGGATGTGATTGTTCTTAGATCAGTCACGTATCCAAACATTGCTGACAACGGCACTTCTGCCTTGATGGCAATCGCGCCTCCTGTTCTCACTTCCTGATCCTTTGGCAATCCTCTTCTTCTATTCAAATCCCCAATGACACTTCCAACAAACTCCTCTGGTGTGACAATCTCTAATTTCATGATTGGCTCTAGGAGTACAGGCTTACAACTCGAAGCTGCTGCTCTAAATCCTTCTTTTGCACAAAGTTCGAAGGCAATCGGTTTTGAATCTACAGGGTGAGTAGATCCATCATACAATCTCACCTTCATGCTATCCATAGTATAACCTGCAAGAACACCATTGTCCATCATGGCATTAAACCCTTTGATGACGGATGGGAAGTATTCTCTAGGAATTGACCCTCCTACAATCTGGTTCACAAACTGTAACTTTGTCTTTCCTGACTTAAAATCCTCACTTTCCAAAAATTCCGCATCTGCCGGACCGAGCTCAAATTGCATGTCTGCAAATAAACCAGAACCACCAGTTTGCTTCTTAAGTTTTTCTCTATGTTTAACACTTTTTGTAAGTGCCTCTTTATAATTTACCTGAGGTGCTCCCTGGTTACATTCTACTTTAAACTCTCTCTTCAAACGATCCAAGATAATCTCAAGATGTAACTCACCCATGCCACTGATGATGGTCTGATTGGTTTCATCATCATATCTAACTCTAAATGTTGGGTCTTCTTCAGCCAACTTTGCTAGTGCCATTCCGAGTTTGTCCATATCCTTCTGACTTTTGGGCTCCACAGCAACTCCGATAACCGGATCTGGGAAAGTCATACTCTCCAGCACAATTGGCTTATCCAAAGCACACAACGTATCTCCGGTGCGGATATCTTTAAATCCAACAGCAGCAGCAATATCCCCTGCCTCTACAACACTGATAGGATTCTGCTTATTCGCATGCATCTGATAGATCCTGGAAATTCGTTCCTTATTATCAGATCTTGTATTCAGCACATATGAACCAGCATCCAATTTTCCAGAATATACTCTAAAAAACGCCAGCTTTCCTACATATGGATCTGTGGTGATCTTAAATGCCAGAGCTGTAAAAGGTTCATCAACCGAAGGCTTTCTTTCCACTTCATTCTCAGTCCTAGGATCGATACCAACTACTGCCTCAATATCCACAGGTGACGGCATATATGCACAAACTGCATCTAATAGTGCTTGCACTCCTTTGTTCTTAAATGCAGAACCACATAACATCGGACAGATGGACATATCCATAACTGCCGCACGAATAGCAGCCTGCATTTCTTCAACGGTAATAGAATCAGGATCGTCAAAGAATTTTTCCATCAATGCTTCATCGTAGACAGCGATTGCCTCAATGAGCTCTTCTCTATATTGGTCTACAGTCTCCTGAAGGTCTGCAGGAATATCAATAACTTCATATTTGGCACCCTGAGAAGCTTCATCCCAGACAATGGCCTCGTTGGTAATGAGATCAACAACCCCTTTAAAGGTTTCTTCAGCACCAATTGGAATCTGCAGTGGGACTGCATTTGCTCCTAATTTTTCTCGTACATCATTTACCACATCAAGGAAATTGGCACCAGTTCTATCCATTTTGTTCACAAAACCAATCCTTGGCACTTTATACCTATCTGCTTGTCTCCAAACTGTCTCTGACTGAGGTTCTACACCTGAAACAGCACAAAAAAGAGCAACAGTACCATCCAACACCCTCAAGGAACGTTCAACTTCTACTGTAAAATCAACGTGACCTGGAGTATCTATGATATTCACCGCAAATGTCTGGTCTTTCCAAACCCATTCGGTCTTGGTCGCAGCAGAAGTGATAGTAATTCCACGCTCTTGCTCCTGCTCCATGTGATCCATTGTAGCTGCACCATCGTGAACTTCACCGATCTTATGCGTTTTTCCAGTATAATAAAGGATCCGCTCGGTGGTAGTAGTCTTTCCAGCATCAATATGTGCCGCAATTCCGATGTTTCTAGTGAAATTTAGATCTTTTGCCATGCTAGGTTGAAATCTTTAAGTATAGTTGATAGGTTATTGAGATTATTGGGGGGTTATGCTCTAAAATGCGCAAATGCCCTATTGGACTCTGCCATTTTGTGTGTATCTATTTTTCTTTTAACAGCAGCACCTTCCCCTTTGCTTGCAGCAATTATTTCAGCGCTTAATTTATCCGCCATTCCTTTTCCGCTACGAGCGCGAGAGAACTTAATCAACCATTTCATCCCAATTGAGATCTTTCTTTTTCCCCTGATCTCAGTAGGAATCTGAAAGTTTGCTCCACCAATCCTCTTACTTCTTACTTCTACCTGCGGAGTAACATTATTCAATGCTGTCTTAAAAATTTCGTATTCACTCTCCTCCACCTTAGACTTAACAATGTCCATAGCGTCATAGAAAATCTTAAATGCGACATTCTTCTTGCCTTGTAGCATTAAGTTGTTGACAAATTGAGTAATCAAAGGATCACTATATCTGGGATCCGGTGCTATAAATCGAACTTTAGGTTTTCTTTTTCGCATCTTGCTTTAAAACTATTTAGGTCTCTTAGTTCCGTATTTTGATCTAGATTGTAGTCTTCCACTTACACCGGCAGTATCTAATGCCCCTCTTACAATAGTATATCTGACACCTGGCAAATCTTTTACACGACCACCTCTCAATAATACTATTGAGTGTTCCTGAAGATTATGACCTTCTCCTGGGATATATGCGATCACCTCTGAACCATTTGTCAATCTAACTTTCGCTACCTTTCTCAATGCTGAGTTAGGCTTCTTGGGTGTTGTGGTATACACACGAGTACACACTCCTCGTTTTTGTGGACAACCCTCCAAAGCCCTTGTCTTACTTGCGACAACGACTTTTTTTCGGCCCTTGCGAACTAATTGATTGATAGTAGGCATATAAACTTTTATTTTCGACTAAATCTTTTTTCTGCTTTAATCGAGCTATAAGGTATTGATAATCAATGTATTACGATCAAAAAAATACGGCCCTTTCCAAAGCGAATGCAAAGATATGCTTTTCTCTACTTATTTCAAATACCCAATTTGAAATAAATCAACCATCTCCCTCATCTATGGATACCCTATGAGCATTGCGTTTTTATGTGATTATATCTTTTCCGAATTATGTCTTGGTCTTTGATACCCTACAAGTATTTTTGAGCGACAACTATTAATTATGGCGATAGAAATTAGGAAGGCTACTTTCAACGATATAGAAGAAATCTATAACCTGGTGAGGGAACTTGCTATTTATGAAGATGGCGAACACATGATGTCAGCAACGCTGGAAGACTACCAAACTGATTTCCTGGATGAACAATGGGACAGTACAGTAGCAATAGATAGTGGATGCATCATAGGCATGACGATATATTTCAATACCTATTCGACATGGAAAGGAAGAATGTTTTGGCTAGAGGATTTCATCGTTACGGAGGAATATCGCAGAAGCGGTGTTGGCCAAAGACTTTGGGACGCCATCATCAAGGAAGCCAAAGAAAGAAATTGTGTGATGATGAAGTGGCAAGTCCTGGATTGGAATAAACCTGCGTTGCATTTCTACGAGAAGAACCAAGCCATCATAGAAAAGGATTGGTGGAATGGGAAAATTATTTTCTAAAAAGACCTTTTTAAAAGACTGTCTGCAAATTCGACAATAGGTTGCTTTTTGTCATCCCCGGCCCTAAGTTGATCAAGATGCTCAAAGGCGATTTGATGATAATGATCCCGCAATGCTACAGCTTTCTCATGGATTCCAAGTTGCTCAAAAATTTCAATTACCTGGGTGACTTTAGTTTGATTATCTAAAAGATCAGATCCAAAGATTTCCAGAAGCCTGGACTTCCTGACCTGATCATCAGATGACATTGCAAGGATATATAGAATCGTTTTTTTATTCTGAATGATATCACCTCCAGGTTGTTTTCCTACATCATGGGCGTTACCGAAAGTATCGAGAATATCATCTTGCAATTGAAAGCTAATGCCTAGATTTTGGGCAAAACTGCCGATTGCATCAACTTCCTGAGATGAGGCGCCTCCAAGAACTGCTCCGATGCGCATGGCGCCTTCCACCAGTGCTGCGGTTTTTTTGTAAATCATTTTGATATAGTCATCCTGTGAGACACTTTCCTCTTTCTCAAAATTCATGTCCATCTGCTGCCCTTCACAGACATCAATAGCGGTCTTGGTGAAAAGATTATTCACCTCTATACAATTGGACGCCACACAGGACTGATTTAAGTACTTGTATCCATAAATCAACATCGCATCCCCACTCAATATGGCAGTATTCGTGTCCCATCTCTCGTGTACTGTCGTTTTCCCTCTGCGCAAGGGGGCAGCATCCATTATGTCATCATGGATTAGACTAAAATTGTGAAAAAGTTCTATTGCAAAAGCCGCAGGTAGTGCCTTCGAAATATGATCATTAAATAATTGCATTGATAATAGCAATGTGATCGGTCTCAGTCGTTTGCCTCCCAATTGAAGAATATAGTCTAGTGGTTCGTAGAGACCCGCTGGCTCATACTGAAAATCATTCTTCCTGATATATCCCTCTACTAAATCACGTATCTCTGAAAGATTCTTCATGCTTAAATCAAATAGTCAGACAATAGCTTCCTTTGACCAATCGGAAGCACCAATATTAATGCTATGCAAAATGGGTCATCAACGCAGCGTCAAACATATTACAAAAAGGCATCATATTTGATCCTTCTATATGATAAATGATGTTTTCAATACCGAATTATCATAAAAGTGTTTTGCACCGTAACCATGGCAATCTTATGGTCGTAAATGAAATTGATCATTACCCACATTGTTTACCTAAGAAGAGATGAAGCGTACGAGGCCTATCAATATATTGTTAATCGAAGATAATCCAGGCGATGTCCGATTAACACAAGAGGCCTTTAAGGAGGCTGGTATGGAAGTTACCCTTGATGTGGCAATGGATGGCGTGGAAGCCATCGATATGTTGCGAAAAAAACCTCCTTATGAAGACAGTAATATTCCTGATCTGATTCTACTCGATCTCAACCTTCCAAAGCTGGATGGCAGGGAGGTTTTGGAGGTTATCAAATCAGATTCCAAATTGAGAATCATTCCTGTAGTCGTTTTAACTACTTCAAACGCCGAACAGGATATTATCAATAGTTATAATCTTCATGTGAACTGCTATCTCAACAAACCGGTAGATTTCGATAGCTTCTTTGATATGATACAGAAGATCGAAGACTTTTGGCTTCGAACGGCGATATTACCATCGATGGCGAGATAAGCATCTTTAAAGAAAACTGTAAGAATAATCCTAATGAATACTAAGGTCACACCTAAAATATTATTGGTAGAAGATAATCCAGGAGATATCACATTGATGGAAAATCTTTTGAAAAATGCAGCATTCCGGCATGACCTTTTTATTTCAGATTCTCTGTTCGACGCATTTGAAAAACTAAAGTCTAATTCATTCGATCTGGTGCTTTTGGATTTAAGTCTTCCTGACAGTACGGGGTTCAAGACACTTACACAGTTCATAGATGCATTTCCCAGAATTCCAATCATTGTTTTGACAGGAGTCAATAATGAAATAGTTGGCAGCCAATCTGTTAAGGCAGGTGCTCAGGATTTTTTGGTTAAAGGCCAATTTGATTCTAAAATCTTGGGGCGATCGATCAGGTATGCTATACAGCGGCACCAGGTAAATCTAAAACTGAAGGAAAGTGCCAAAGCATTAGCAGTTAGTGAAAAACGATTTTTGGAGGCACAGGAAATGGCCAAATTTGGAAATTGGGAAATGGATATCGTCTCCAACCAAATGCATTGGAGTAATGAGGTTTTCAAGATTCTTGGATTACAGCCACAAAGCATCAAACCTACCCTAACTGATTACCTAAATTTTGTGCACCTCGATGACAGATCAGAAATCGAACATTTTTTTGAGCAAACTGCGCAAAAAGGCAAGGAACTTCAAGTAGAGCACAGAGTGGTTGTAGAAGGAAGAAATATTAAACATGTTGCGGCAAGGGCCAAAATCTTCTTTGATGAAGATAAAGAGAAGGTGATTCTAATGGGTGTTTTACAGGACATCACAGAAAGAAAACTTTCCGAACAGCTCCAACGAGAAAAAACAATAAACAAGAAAGCAACAAAGCTGAAGGAGACTGCTCTGACGGAAATGGGATTTCATATTAGAACCCCATTATCATCGATAGTCAACTTACTATACGTTTTAGAGAAGTCGGATCTCACCGCAGGACAACCTCAAATTGTTGAAGATCTGAAAACCTCAGTAGACGATTTGTCGATCATGGTCAACAACCTGATGAATGCTTCTCTGCTGGCAGCTGATGAATTAAAGCCGAATGCCAGAAACTTCAACATTCATGAATTCATGGCAGGAAATAAAAAAATCCTTGCTATGCGTGCGACAAATCTGGATGTAGATCTGGAATTTAATAGCACTGAAGAAGTCCCCGAAGTGGTCAGAACTGATGGTCAAAAGTTTGCCCAAATATTTTACAACTTAATCGATGCGGCACTGACCAATGCTCACGTTCGAAAGATCAAGATCAATTTGGAATATGATCACAATACACTTTCACTCAGAATTGAACATGATGGAAAAGTCATTTCCCCTGATGAAATCAATCAATGGATTACCAAGGACCTTTCAACGTTAGAACTTGACAATCCGAATATTAAATCCAAACAGAACATCAATTTCTCAATTGTAAATATCCTGGCTGATCTGCTCAGTGCCAAATTCAAAATCGAAAGTACGACTCAGAAAAATGCCTATCTAATAGAATTACCTATTCAAGAAGTAGAGGAAGCATCGTTATCATCAGAAAATCCAAATCATCCAATTAAGATCCTGCTAGTTGAAGACCACTTCCTTAATCAGATCGCCACGAAAAAGGTATTGACAACCTGGGGCGAAAATATTAGCGTCGATATTGCAGAAAATGGATTAGTAGGCCTTCAAAAATTCAGAGCACATGGATATGATCTAATCTTGATGGATATTCAAATGCCTGTCATGGACGGTATAGAAGCCACCAGGAAGATTAGGGAATTTAATGATGTTCCAATAATCGCCCTTACAGCTAATTCATCCAATGCTGAGGAAGATCGATGTCGTGAGGCAGGCATGAATTCCTATCTTTCCAAGCCATTCAAACCTGAGGTGCTTTATGGTAAAATAAGTGCTCTACTGGCAAAATATGAGGTAACCATCTAGCTTGTAATTTTTCTTTTCCACATTCTGCATTCTTTCTTAGCTATCCTGAGCCTTATTTATTTGAGAATTTCAAGAGTTATTCACATTTCTATTCGTGGTTTCCACATTGTAATGAATTCGTCGAGGCAAATTTGAAATTCTCTTGATCATAGTTTAGTATTTTTGTCTTCCCGCTCTTCTAAAACGGAAACAATCCAACTATTGCTCATTAGCACGTATCGTCTCACTCATGGCTAAAAAAGAGAATATCGTTCGTTCCAGAAACATGCGATCTATCAGAAATGATGATCTTGATCTGGGTGCCCTTTCGGTTGGCAAGTTGCAACCACAGGCAATTCCACTTGAAGAAGCCGTATTAGGTGCGCTCATGCTGGACAAAGACGCAATTGCCATTGTATTGGATATCATCAATGAAGAGAGCTTTTATGTTGAGGGACATCAGATGATATACAGAGCTATGCGGAATCTTTTTGATAGATCTCAGCCGATAGATTTATTGACAGTATCGGAGGAGCTAAAAAAAATTGGCAAAATTGAAACCATCGGTGGCCCATATTACCTGGTTGAGCTGACTAATAAGGTTGCCTCAGCTGCCAATATTGAATATCATTCAAAAATCATTGCTCAAAAACATATTCAAAGAGAGCTGATAAAGGTCTCCGGCAAAACCATCAAGGATGCCTATGACGATACAACCGATGTGTTTACACTTTTGGATGAAACTGAACAGGGACTGTATGATATCACTCAGAATAATCTAAGCAAGAATTACGAAAAAATGGGTTCTCTAGCGCGTAAAGCGCTAAAAGAACTTGAAGAAATGTCTGAAAAAGAGGACACTCTTCTGGGTGTTCCAACCGGATTTAATGATATAGACAATTTGACATTGGGCTGGCAGCCTTCTGATTTAATCATTATTGCAGCTCGTCCTTCAATGGGTAAAACAGCTTTTACACTTGCATTGGCAAGAAATGCTGCTGTGGACTATAAAATTCCCGTTGCTTTCTTCTCTTTGGAGATGTCCAACTTACAGCTCGTGCACAGGTTGATATCTATGGAAGCAGAAATAGAAAGCCAGATTTTGCGATCCGGAAAACTAGAGGAGTATCAATGGCAACAATTACAAACCACGATTGAGCAATTGGGAGAAGTTCCTTTATTTATCGATGATACGCCTGCTATCAATATATTTGAATTGAGAGCTAAATGCAGACGGCTAAAAAAGCAGCATGATATCAAACTGATCGTGATTGACTACCTGCAATTGATGACTGCTTCAACTGAAGGAAAATCAATGAACCGGGAACAAGAAATCAGTACGATATCAAGATCTTTAAAAAGCCTGGCCAAAGAGATCAACGTTCCTGTTATCGCTTTATCCCAATTGAGTAGAGCAGTTGAAACAAGAGGTGGTTCAAAGCGACCAATGTTATCTGACCTGCGTGAATCGGGAGCTATCGAACAGGATGCGGATATCGTTTCGTTCATATATCGCCCTGAATACTATGATATCCTGGAGGATGAAGAAGGCAATTCATTAAAAGGTGTTACAGAAATCATCGTTGCCAAACATAGAAATGGAGCCACTGATACGATCAAACTTAGATTTATAAATAAGTTTGCCAAGTTCACCAATTACGAAGATCCAATTTTCTCTACTGCAGCAAATCCAAATGCCTTTATCAATCCTTACGAAACCATCATCACAAGACCTTCTAAAATGAATGATGATGATTCTCCTTTCGAATAATTCTAAAATCGGATGAATCCTAAACCTATTGATGACGGTATTCGCTTGAACAAATACCTGGCTTCATCTGGAATTTGTACTCGTCGCGAGGCCAGTACTAAAATCAAAGCAGGTCAGGTAAAAGTCAATGATCTGATAGTCACTTTTCCTGGTCATCGGATCAAAGAAAATGACCAGGTATTTCTCAATAATAAATTGGTTATTCCTGTTTCGACTTACACCTATTTGCTTTTGAATAAACCTAAGAACACGGTTTGTGTAACAGAAGAAATTACAGGTACTAAAACTATATCTAACATCCTTGGAAATAAAATAAAGGCGAAAGTTGAACCGGTCGATGTTCTGCAAAGAAATGATATGGGACTCCTGCTGCTTACGGACGACCAGGATTTGATATCAAAATTTCAGAAAACCAATCACAAAGGCCGAATGATTCTGCATGTATTTCTTCAAGACGAAATATCTGAGAAGGAAATTTCAAAACTTCATCATGCTTTCGATTCAGAAAAGTCTCCAGATGTCGGCTTTGTCCGATATGTAAAAGGTAAAAACAAGGACGAAATCGACATAGAAATCCGGATTGGGGATATCAAAAAAACGATCGAGATTTTTGATCAGCAATCTCTGAAAATCATCAAGATGGATAGAATCTATTTCGCCGGGCTTACTAAGAAGGACTTACCCAGAGACAGATATCGTAACCTTACTGAAAAAGAAGTGGTCCTTCTAAAGCATTTTACATAGAATCATTGATAGTTTACCAGGTCGCCCGTCAATCGTTCTATTTCCATTCCGGACATTTTCAAATTGAAGATGGCACTCAAACGGGTGAGATTAGCATTGATATAACTAAGCTGTATACTCCTGTAGTCAAAAGAATTAATCTGAGCTGCTTTGAATCTTTCCTCCGCTATCTGAAGATTATTTCTCGCATTATCTAATAGATTTTCAGCGAGTGCAATAAGGTTCAATTGGTTATTGTATTCAGCCAGAGCGTTTTGAACCTGAATGGTCAAATTCCTTTTTTGATTTTGAATATCTAATTGAGCGATTCTTGCCTCCAGCTCAGCATTCTCAACACTTCTATTGATATTGCCACCATCAGAAATTGTATATCGTGCCGCGAGATTGACATAAGGACCGTAACTGTTCCCAAGGGTATATGTGAATGGTTCATTAGTCCCTGGAATACTGCCACTGAGATCTGTACCAACCAATCCTAGATTAACTCCCCCGTTGAGGCTTAGGGTAGGTTTTCTGAAGCTTTTCTGAAAATTGATCTGTGATATGGCGATTTTTTCATTAACCTTCAATGACTGTAGGGTGAAGTTTCTATCGGCAGAACGGGAGACCAATTCATTTTCTCTATAGATCTTTGGATCAAAATCAAGAGGATCGGAAACATCATAATCCGTCTCGGAATCTATATCGCCCATCGCCAATTTTAAAGATCGGATTGCAGTTTTATAGTTATTCAAGGTGACCAAATAGTTAGTTGAATCATTGAGGAGTGCATCCTGAGATTGCAGTAGATCAAATGTACCTGACTGACCAAATTCTTTTCTTATTTCCTGATATTCGATTCTGTCTTCCGATAGCTTCAGGACCTCGTCGAATGTTTGTAGTTGTTCCTTTTGTATCTGGGCCTGATAATATGCAGACAGGACATTCAAAATTACCTGCTCGATGCTTTGGTCAACGCCAAGGTTACTAAGGGCTTGTTGCAATTCAAAAATGGATTTATTGATTTGAATTCGGTTGCCATCATAAATTGAAACCGCGACATCCACATTACCATCAATAGAATTACTTAATATCCTTGCGTCCCCAATAAAAGATGCTGGATTGTTCTGAGAAAGGAGCACATTGGAATTAGTCAAAGAAGCAGTGATGGTAGGATGTTGACCAGCAGCTTTCAGGGTATTATTATTAGTGGCAATCCGTTGATTGATTTTGGCAATTTCTACATCGATGCTATTGGATATGCCAATTTCCAAAGCTTCCTCCAGCGAAAGCGATTGCTGCCCCAGCAATGGGGTGCATAGTCCGAAGATTAAAAATATGCATTGGCTTATTCGATTCATGCGACAATATTTCCGGCTACGTTCATCATTAATGCTATAATACCTCCAACCACAACGAGTGCCAATATTCCAGAAACGAACCAAAGTCCAAAACGGCTTATTCTTTCCGTATAGACTTCATCGTTTACGACAATTTGCTCACCCGTAACATCTACGCTTTCTAGTCTTCTACCAACATAACTGGGCTCCACAGCTTCCGTTAAAGGTTTGGTTCCTTCCCAAGCAAAGAAGGAATAGATTTTTAGTCGATTCAGTAAAACAAGTAGTACTGGCAGCAAAATGAGTATGATGAATGTGACTACTAGAAGACCAAATGCTATAGAAACTGCCATTGGAATAAGAAACTGAGCCTGGAGACTTTTTTCAAATAACAAAGGTGCTAACCCTGCAAAAGTTGTCACCGATGTCAAGACGATTGGTCTGAAACGAGATACTCCTGCATCATAGATTGCAGTCTCTACTGAATACCCTTCTTTGATCAATGCATTATACTTTGATACAAGCACAAGAGCATCATTGACAATAATCCCTATCAATGCGATCATACCAAGGTTTGAAAACAAACTGATAGGTATGTCAAGGAAGAAATGACCAACAACGACACCAATAAATCCAAAAGGTATAAGCGCGAGCACCGCTATGGTTTGACCCACTGATCTAAAAGTCATCGCGATAACGAGGAACATCAGCAGCATGATAAAAGGCAAGATTTGTGCTCCTGAATCCATAGTTTCTTGTTGATCTTCATTTTGACCTCCAAAATCGACAGCAACTGTCGGATAATTTTGAAGAACTTCAGGCACTAGTTCTTCCTGCAAAAATCCAGTCATTTCACTTGTAGAAACTTTTTTATTGGCAACATCAGCCTCCACTCTTATTTCCTGCTGGCCATTCAGTCTGTTTATAGCTATTACTCCTCTTTCTATTGAGAAATTAGCAATTTTTCTCAATGGTATTTCCAATCCATCATTCGTCCGAATTCGCATATCTTCCAGCTTCACCATTGCATCCCTGTCTTTTTCAGAATACCTCACCCAAACCTTGACTTCATCACGTCCTCTTTGAAGTCTCTGAACCTCATTTCCAAAAAAGCCACTTCTTACCTGAGAAATTACTTGCTGCAGGTTGAGTCCAAGAAATTCACCTTTTTCATTCAGGCGGATATTAATTTCCCGAACCCCTTCCTGATTATTATTAAGTACATCTTTAAAATCCGGGATTTTCCGCATACGCTCTTCAACTTCCGCCACGGCAGCTTTCAATTCATTATAATCCTTGCCCAGAAAAGAAATGTTGAAGGGTTTACCAAAAGGGGCGTTGGTTCCATAGGTGACAAACTCAGATCCATAAATCGGTCCTACACGCTCCCGTAGCATTCCCGAGATAAACAGATCTGTAATGGTATCTCGTATTTCGGAATCTATTAATACAACATTTACACTTCCCTCATTGATAGATGGTCCAATTGTTTTTTGAATCGTATAAATTGGGAGTGTATCGCTATTAAAATATTCTTCCCCTAAATAAGAATTCAGTTCAATAGCCTTGCTCTCAATACGATCTAGTTCTTGACTTATCACTGATTCTCTTGTACCAGAAGGCATTTTTAAGTTTACGGTAAATGACTCTCCAGGAATATTGGGGAAAAAAGTAGACTTGACAATACCACCACCTACAGCTCCGATGGAAACCAATAATGTGGTGAGCGATAGGGCAACAATAATCAACTTATTTTCTATAGAAAATTTTAGTATCGGACCATATAGTTTATGTCTTTGCCAGTTCATGAAACGTTCAAAAGCATCCTGAATCATATTGCTTTTTGCTTCTGAAGAAAGTGCTTTGCTATGAGCAAGATGCGCTGGAAGTATCAATGCACCTTCAACCAAGGAAAACACAAGGGCAAAAATTACCACAATGGACATTTCATAGAAGAAGTCACCTAATGTTCCTTCGATAAAGAAGAAGGTTGTAAAAGCAATTACCGTTGTCAAGATGGCAGAGGAGACAGCAGGAAGAACTTCCATTGTACCTTTGATAGCAGCTTCTGTCCGGGTATATCCGTCCTCGTAGAGCTGGTAAATATTCTCACCAATAACAATACCATCATCAACCAAAATACCTATCACCAGAATCATCCCAAATAGGGTAATTACATTCAGCGTGATACCATAAACCGCAGCCATTATGAACATTCCACAGAAGGAAATAGGAATAGCAATAGCAACCCAAAAAGCCACTCTCCATTGGAGAAACATCGCCAACAAAATCATAACGATGATAAATCCCAATACCCCATTTTGGACCAGAAGCTCGGTACGAGCTCTAATTATTTTGGAGTTGTCTTCAACAATCTTGATCTGAATATCCTTGTTTTCTGCATTAAAGCGATCAACGTTGGTTTTGACAATACTTGAGATATCCAGGATATCCTCGCTTTTAGTGTTTTGAATTCTCAATATGATGGCAGGGTCATCATCCAGAAAAATTCTATCAGGAGCATCTTCCCATCGATCTTTCACATTCGCAATCTCATATAGCCGGACCACGCTACCATTGGGGTATGACTTGACTACTATATCTCTTAGATCTTCAGCGTAGTAAGATTTGTTTTTTGACCGAATAATAAATTCTTCCTTTTCTGATTTTAGACGCCCTCCTGTCAATTCTAAATTAGAGGAGCGAACGGCAGCTGCTGCTTCAGCAAATGTTAACTGGTAAGATCGCAGGTCGTCTTCCCTAAACGCAATTTCTATTTCTTCTTCAGGAAAACCTTGTAATTCTACTTTGGAAAGACCCTTATTGGATTTCAGATCTTCTTCAAATTTCCTGGCATAGGTCTTCAATTCTCTCAAGCTTGCATTGCCCGTCATTCCGAGTGTTATACCCGAACCCAGAAATTCAAGTTTCTTGATAATGGGTGGCTCCATTCCATCCGGAAAAGAATTGACTTGATCGACTGCGTTTTTGATATCTTGAGTGAGCAGGTCTATATCAG
>JAHHJQ010000004.1 GCA_018680005.1 Bacteroidia bacterium
TTTCTAATGTCTTCGAATTTCCTAATACTTTTACAAGTACACTCTTATGACGAAGAAGGGAGATGGAGGTAACATGAAGTTGTTGTTAAAAATATCTAAATGAATATTGCGCTAATTGGATATGGTAAAATGGGCAAAACCATTGAAGCCATGGCAGAAAAAAGGGGACATAAGATCAAAACTATAATCGATCCCCCAAATGGAAAGACCTTCAATCCAGAAAGCCTCAATGATATTGATGTAGCCATAGAATTTACACGACCTGAAGCCGCACCGAAAAATATTCTTCATTGTATTGAAGCAGGAGTTCCGATTGTTTCAGGAACTACCGGGTGGCTGAATCACATTCCCGTGATAAAAGCCACGCTAGAACAATATCCTAAATCTGCATTATTCTATGCATCCAATTTCAGTTTGGGTGTAAATGTCTTCTTTGAGCTCAATCGAAAATTGGCGGATCTCATGAATTCTCTTGAACAGTATAATGTCCAAATCGAAGAAATCCACCACACCCAAAAGTTGGATGCTCCCAGCGGTACTGCCATAACTCTGGCTGAAGGCATTATTGAGCATGTTGATAGAAAATCTAATTGGATCAACGAGCCGTCCAATTTGAATGATTCATTGGAGATAATAAGTAAACGCGTCAATAAAGTACCCGGGACCCATTCTATCAAATATTCTTCAGAAGTTGATGACATAGAAATCATCCATACAGCACATTCTCGAACGGGATTCGCATTAGGTGCCATCATAGCGGCCGAGTGGACCATTGGTAAAACGGGCTTTCTCAGTATGCAAGAGATGTTGAATCTATAGCCTATTCGACATTATGCGTCTTGAAAGAATGGATGATCTTAGTAATTAACTCATCCGGACTAAAAGGTTTACCCAGGTGATCATCCATTCCAAACAGTTTAGCCTTTTCTTTTTCAGATAAAAACGCAGAAGCGGTTAAGGCGATAATTGGAACTTGGGATTTCTGTGGATCAGGATTATTTCTAATCTCGGCTGTCGTCTTATATCCATCCATCAACGGCATCTGAATGTCCATAAGGATTAAATCAAAAAATCTGGTCTTGTGTGCCTCCAATGCTTCGATGCCATTATCCGCAGTGGTAATATTTATTCCCAAATTGGTTAGCATTTTGGCGACTACAACCTGGTTTATTTTATTATCCTCTACAATCAGGACATTTTTACCGATAAAATTAGAATAGAGTTCCTCATCTTTTTTCGCGGCTTCTGTTAAGCTGGCTTTTGGAATCGTGTAAGGCAGAATGATTTCAAATTGATTGCCTGCGCCGGATGAGATCACATAGATCTGTCCATTTTGTAATTCTGCTAATCGCTTTGCAATCACGAGCCCGAGAGCAGTGTTTTGTGCTCCTTCAAAAGCATCTTCTCCGGACGCACGATCATATGGATTTTCAATTCTTCTTATCAGATCAGGTTTTAATCCAGCACCATCATCTTTAATTTCAATTTTAATATTGACGTCTTGATAATCCAGCTTATCTAATCTAATAGCCACCTGTATGTTGCCACCGGCGGTATGATTATTACTGGCCATTATAAAATTAGTAATGATTTGATTCAATCTTCCCGGGTCTCCAATCAGGATATTTGGAATCTTTTCATCATAGAGTACACCTATTTTGTTACCATTCTCTTCTATCGATGGAAGAAATCTTTCATATACATCATTAAATAGTTTTTCGGGCTCAAATTCTCTGGAATCCAAAGTGATTTTTCCAGCTTCTATCTTTGAGAAATCCAGAACATCATTAATGAACACAGTTAAATTATTGGCAGAAAAAAGCATGGAACGTATATAATCCTTTTGGTCCGATCGAGGTTCTTCGTCTAAAAGCAAATGTGCCAACCCAACGATATTATTCATCGGAGTGCGCATCTCGTGCGACATTGTAGCCAGAAAGGTATCTCGGGCAAATGAGGCATTTTCTATAGACTCCCGCTCCCCTATTTCTCTCATCAATTTTTTGTTGGCAACATCAAGACTGACATTCTTTTCTTCAAGCTCAATATTCTTAAAGTCAATTTCTTTATTCTTTTGTTCTATTTCTGCATTCTTTTGTGTCAGCAGTTCATTGTCTCCTTTTTTGATCTTAAAATTGCGATAAAGGGATAGACACAAAAGAGCTATTAATCCCAACAAGCCCATTAAAAAACCCCTGATCTTTTTCGAACTTGATTGCGCTATTTCCAATTTCTCTATAGTCTGTCGTTGCTGTTCTGCCGAAAATTCTGATTCGTATTTTGAAGTCAGCTGTAATAGTGCCGAAGATTTTTCCTTATTGAAAATCTTATCTTTGGTTTCTATATAAGCCTGCTGAAACCTCAAAGCTCTGACATAGTCTTTCATCTTTTCAGAAAGGAGGGCAAGATTGAAGAAGATCTTTTCTTTTCCAGGAATGTCATCAACCTTATTCAGGTGCTCCTGTGCTTCAGCTACGTAGTTTTTTGTTGCAGCGCTATTATTGATCATGTAATTTATTGAAGCCAGATGTGTACATGATTCAGCTAGATTAAGGTGATTCTCCAGCTGTGCATTAAGGTCATAAGCAGCATAGTGATCTTCCAATGCTTCCTGATAAGCTCCCATTTCAACATTGATCTGCCCCAGGACATTGTAATCATTTGCTAATTCCTGTAAGTCATTGATACCACTAAAGATATCAAGCGATGTCATATAATATATTTCTGCACCTTCCAGATCTCCTAGATCCAGAGAAAGTTGTCCCATACGTCTGGCAATTGCAGCCGCCCCATTAAAATCCTTGATAGAAGATCTCGTTTCCAGTGCCTTCTTAAAGTAGGATCTTGCTTTTCCAAAATACTCCTGTTCTAAATATAGATCTCCGAGATACTCGTTAATCGCAGCTGTATGTTTCGGTTCACGGATCTCCGAGTTGAGTTCGAAAGCGGATCTGAGATTTTCCTCTGCAGATTCAAAATCTTGTTGTAGAAAAAAGGTTCTGCCAATCTTTGTCTTACAATTGATCCTATTCAATACATCCTGAGGATCCAGAGCCTTAAGCGCCATCACATAATTGCTCATGGCATTCGCATAGTCAAATCGTTCTCTGGCAATATCCCCGAGTAAATTATAAGATTCTATAGTAGCAGTCCGGTGATTATTGTCTTTGGCAAGTTGTAGCGCTTCCAAAGCATATTTATTAGCACTTTTGTACTCTCGAGCAATATATAATCTGTTAACCAAATTTATCAATCCATATAGCTTCTGATCACCTTGCAAAGCTTGTATTTCCACTTTGAGTTCCTCTATAGATTGATCCGAAGCCTTTAGATCCGATTGAGCACTGCCGAGGATTAATAAGAATCCAATTAAGAGATATTTTGAAATTTTAAACCTCTTTGTTCTTGAGTATAAATTGCTGATCATAGACATTCATATTTAAAACCTTACAGCCTGCAAGATCATATAGAAGAAAAGCAAATTTGATGCCTAATAATTGAAGGAAATGCGGTTTGAAACACTTGAAATCCAAATGAAAATGAGCGGAATCTTGTTGATAAACCAGGCCGAAAGTCATAGCTTCCGAAATATCATTATTCTTATTTCTTCCCCTGGAAGAATCAAAGTCTCGTTTTAGACGTTTTATTTTGCGTACTAAGTGAATTCCAATTGACTATGCAATCTCGAATTATTCTAACTATCCTCGCTCTACTGATCGCCGGAAGTCTTCATGCATCCTATATGATGCTCCCGATGGATGAATCACAAAGAGAACATCTCAAAGCCTATGGCATTACCTATTGGGTCCTGGACCAGGGAATAGACGCTTTCTGGCTGTTGAATTATCGCGGTGGTTCCTTTGCTTTTCCGCACTCACAATTATTCGAAAGAGAATGTCTAACCAGAAATGTAAGTTATGAGGTTATCACAGATGCACAATTTAACCTTATAAGAAATGAAATTGCCAACCCCGAAATCAACCAGGAAGTCATAAAACTTGAAGTAGCTCCTCAGATTGCAGTATATACCCCAGATCAGGCAAAAGGGCAAAGAATTCAACCCTGGGATGATGCTGTTACCCTTGTCCTTACTTATGCTGAAATCCCTTATGAAACCGTCTACGACCAGGATGTATTGGATGACAAACTGGCTCAATATGATTGGCTTCATTTGCATCATGAAGACTTCACAGGGCAATATGGAAAATTTTATCGCAGCTATCACAATCAACCATGGTATCGCGAAAAACAAAGAAATATGGAGGTCCTGGCTAAAAGAAATGGATTTAACAAAGTCTCGGAGCTCAAGTTGGCAGTAGTCAAGAAAATCAAAGAGTATGTTGGCGGTGGTGGATTTATGTTCGCCATGTGTTCAGCCACTGATACCTATGACATTGCCCTGGCAGCTGAAGGATTAGATATTTGCGATACCGTATTCGATGGAGATCCACCGGATCCCAATGCAGATGATAAACTGGATTTTTCAAAAACATTTGCATTTGAAAATTTTACACTTGTCAAAAATCCAATGGAATACGAGCATTCGTCTATAGATAATAAAAGAAGAAAAGTAGTACCGGAACAGGATTACTTTACGCTTTTTGACTTTTCGGCCAAATGGGATCCCATTCCTACCATGTTGACACAGAATCACACAAGAACCGTCAAGGCATTCATGGGGCAGACAACTTCTTTTGATAAGGGGCAAATCAAATCCAGTGTTATTCAATTAGGGGACTTCAAAGGTGCTAACGAAGCCAGATATATTCATAGCACCCATGGAGAAGGATTTTGGACTTTTTACGGTGGTCATGATCCTGAAGATTACCGACATTACATTACAGATCCTGATATGGATCTTAGTCTTCATCCCGGTTCACCTGGATACCGCCTTATTTTGAACAATGTGCTGTTTCCTGCAGCCAAAAAGAAAAAGCGCAAAACATAAACCCATTTTACTGATTAACCAGAATAATCTGAGTGGAGAACTTACAATTTCAATACCCGTCATACTACCTGATTTTTTGTATAATCGGTGGACTTTTCTTAGCAGGGTTGCTCTATTACAAGGCTGATTTTTTTAGGGAGCAGTCAAAAAAATTAAACTGGTCGCTAGGCACACTTCGATTCTTTGGTGTTGGATTGATAGGAATATTATTGCTATCTCCCATCCTCAAACGATTGTTTACAGAGACCAAATCCCCCATCATCGTAATCGCACAAGACAATTCTGAATCTATACAATCGTCGATGTCCTCTGAACAAATAGTAGGATATGCAGAATCAATTAATACATTAGCCGATGATCTGAATGACGTGTATGATGTGAAACTGCTTCGATTTGGAGAAATGATAGAAGAATCATCTTCTTTTAATTACACGGACAAGGTCACGAATATCTCCAATGTCTTTGACCACATTTATGATAACTATAGTGATCAGAATCTTGGCGCAGTCATTCTTGCCAGTGACGGAATATTCAACGAAGGAAATAATCCCATCTACTCAGGAACGAAAATTCACGTTCCGATCTATTCAATTGCGCTCGGAGACACTACCTCCAAAAGAGATATAAAAATCAGACGTGTATTTCACAATCAAATTGCCTACCTCGAAGATCAATTTAATGTGGAGATTGATATCTCTGCATTCAATGCAACTGCTCAACGTCCGATTTTAAGTATTGCCAAGTTCGAGAATGGACAATTCAAAAAGATATTGGAAGAATCAATTCTCATCAATGGTAATGACTTCTTTACTACCCTTACGGTTCCGCTATTGGCAGAATCTCCTGGTGTATCCCGATATCGGGTTTCGGTCGGGGCAATCAGGGATGAAATAAGTCTGAGCAACAATACCCAGGAATTCTTTGTAGACATCCTTGATGCTCGTCAGAAGATCCTCATTTTAGCCAATGCCCCTCATCCGGATCTTTCTGCGCTCAAGAGTGCTTTAGAAACGAATAAAAACTACGAGATTGAAGTAAAGTATGCTAAGGATCCTCCGACAAGTTGGGCAGAATATGATTTGACCATATTACACCAACTTCCTTCAAGGAAGGATCCTGTCAATAATGTAATTGCCCAAATTAATCAGCGCAAAATACCAACTCTATTCATAGTAGGAAGTCAATCGGATCTAAATGCAATTTCGAGAATTCAATCTATAGTGGATATTACCGGTGATGGAAGAAATTTCAACGAAGTCTCTGCAAAGGTTGAAGACAATTTTAACCTTTTTACACTGGATGAAGCACTAAAAAATGCCCTTCCTACTTTTGCTCCATTGACCGCCCCATTTGGTGAATTTATAGCTGACGCTACGGGTAAAGTACTCCTGTACCAAAAAATCGGAAAAGTAGATACCAAATATCCTCTGATGATCTTTGGCGAAGAAAATGATACCAAAATGGCCGTTTTGAATGCGGAAGGAGTCTGGAAATGGAAGTTATATGATTTCCTTCAGCATCAAAATCATGATCTATTTAACAATATGATCCGCAAAACTGCACAGTACTTGACCGTCAAAGAAGACAAAAGACGATTTCAAATTAGTTTGCCCAAAAAAATATTCAAAGAGAACGAAAGGATTTCAATGGATGCCATTCTCTATAATCAAAGCTATGAGTTGATCAATGATCCTGAGGTGTCAATGACGATAAGAGATGGAGAAGGAAATGACTACCCATTCATTTTCACTAAGAAAGATCGCTCCTATTTTGTAAATGCAGGTTTCTTTCCAATTGGAAACTATAGCTTCCTTGGTAAAACCAATCATTCAGGACAAGCTTTGGAATATTCCGGTCAATTCAGTGTACAACCGATCCAAAAGGAGCAATTTGAAACTACCGCAGATCATGGCTTACTTGCTCAAATCAGTGAACAATTCGGAGGCGAATTGGTCTATCCTGAAATGATCAACCAACTTCCTTCCAAGATCAATGCAAGCGGTAATGT
>JAHHJQ010000006.1 GCA_018680005.1 Bacteroidia bacterium
CATTTGATGATGCGGTCAATACGGTGAATAGTGTCTTATCCGCTTATGTCGACAAAAAGCAAATTGAAGCACAGCAAATGTTTCCACACCATTTTGATAGATACTCTACGGATGGCTTGGAATTCAATATGTATATCGGTGAATCCATTTCGCCCAATCAGGGTTTTCATGAATTAATGGTTAAGAATCTGAGACTCTGGCAATTGCTGGTGATGGTAGAGCTTGAAAGAGAATACAACGAGGTGAGAAAAACATTGGAGAAGCCGCTTTCTGTAGCGTCGCTGGTACTTGCTTATGGAACTACACTATCTATCCAATACAGGATGGATGAAAAGAACTTTGATGTAGAAGGTGCCTATAACGCACGATACGAGATTGTGAAGAAGCGAATTGACAAGGCGCATATCAAAGGTACAGATGAGCGTATCACCAAACCTGGAAAACTGGTCGTTGTTTATTCCAGAGATGATGAAGAGCGCGAATACTTGCGATATTTCAAGTTCCTACGGAGCAAAGGTTATCTGGAAGATAGTGACCCCGAATTAGTCCAACTTGAGGACTTGCAAGGTGTTTCCGGATTGAAAGCCGTTCGACTTGGTATTAACTATAATGCCATTGGACATGGCGAAGAACTCAACATGCAAGCCATCATCAATGAAATTCAGACTAAAGATCCCAAAGAAGATCAGTTAATCCAGTCTTAAATTGGAGATTGTTTCTGGATAGAGATTTGTAATACTTGAGTATTTGTATTGGAGGATACAAGAATTCGATCATACTATTAAGAGCGAATAATAGGTGATTGCTAAAATCACCCAAGGTAGCAGGATATCCCACTGAAACCCTTAAATAAGTCTATTTTAGCTCCCCTAATTCTGTTTGCCATATAAAACCAAAATCATATGGGTTCTAAAAAGAACTTTGACCGTGAAGCACTGAACTATCATGAAAAAGGACGCCCAGGTAAATTGGAAGTTATTCCCAGCAAGGAAACTGCCAATCAACGAGATCTTTCTCTAGCGTATTCCCCCGGTGTAGCAGCACCTTGTCTCAAGATTGCCGAAAACTCGGAAGATGTGTACAAGTACACGGCCAAAGGTAACCTCGTTGCTGTTATCAGTAATGGCACGGCGGTGCTCGGTTTGGGTGATATCGGACCAGAAGCCAGCAAACCGGTGATGGAAGGTAAAGGTCTCTTATTTAAGATCTATGCAGACATCGATTGTTTTGATATCGAATTGGATACTAAGGATGTAGATGAATTTGTGCGTACCGTAAAAATCCTTGAACCTACCTTCGGTGGAATTAACCTCGAAGATATCTCTGCACCGGAGTGTTTCGAAATAGAAGAACGTTTGAAGCAGGAGCTCAATATTCCTGTCATGCACGATGATCAGCACGGAACGGCGATCATTAGTGCTGCTGCATTGTTGAATGCTTTGGAAATCGTAGATAAAAAGATCGAGGATGTTTCGATCATCGTGAATGGAGCCGGAGCAGCGGCCATATCATGCAGTCGACTCTATAACACTTTGGGGGCCAAAAAGTCCAATATCTTCATGTTTGATAGTAAGGGTTTATTGCACCCTGATCGGGATAATCTGGACGGGAAAAAAGCCGAATTCACCAATGATAGGATGCCATTTGGCACTGATCTGAAAAAGGCTCTTGCTAATGCTGATGTCTTTATCGGTCTTTCTATAGGAAATATTGTGTCAAAGAAAATGGTGAAATCGATGGCTGATAATCCTATCGTTTTCGCCATGGCCAATCCGGATCCAGAGATTTCTTATGATGATGCCAAAGCGGCTCGTGAAGATGTGATCATGGCAACAGGCAGATCCGATTATCCTAACCAGGTCAACAATGTGCTCGGCTTTCCCTATATATTCCGTGGAGCACTGGATGTAGGTTCCAATATTATCAATGAGGAAATGAAGGCAGCAGCTGTACGAGCGCTGGCTGAGCTGGCTAAGAAGCCGGTTCCTGACACGGTAAGCATGGCCTATAACAATGCCAACCTCAGTTTTGGTCCGGAGTACATCATTCCCAAACCTGTAGATCCCCGGTTGATCACTGAAGTAGCACCGGCAGTTGCTAAAGCTGCCATAGATTCCGGTGTTGCCAATAGAAAAATCAAGAATTGGGATAAATATCGAACTGAACTATCCAAACGACTTGGTCTGGATGACAAATTGATGAAGATCATCCACACGAAAGCAAGACAATCACCCAAAACTGTAGTATTTGCAGATGCTGAAAATGTGAGTGTCCTCAAAGCAGCTCAACAGGTAGCCGAAGAAAAACTAGCACAGCCGATTCTATTAGGAGATAGGGATTGGATGGCTTATCTCATGAAAGAATACAATGTTGAAATTCCGGGAGCCCAGATTATTCATCCACGTAAACCAATTAATGATGGAGAAAAAGCAATTCTCAAAAAGTATGGCGAAATATATTACGACAAAAGAAAACGTAAAGGTGTAACACAAAATGACGCGCACACCATCATGAAAAGGAGAAGTTATTACGGTGCCATGATGGTTGAAGTCGGTGCAGCAGATGCAATGATCGGAGGATTGACCAATGCTTTTCCAGATACTTTGATCCCTGCTCTTCATATCATCGGGTCGGCCGATGGTGTCAAAAAAGTAGCCGGTATGTATATACTCAAGACCAGATTGGGGCCGCTATTTCTGGCCGATACGACAATAAATCTGGAACCTAACCTGGAAGAATTGATCGAGATTACTGAATTAGCGCAAAAGGAAGTTGAAAAATTTAATATCCAACCAAGAATCGCATTGGTGACATATTCCAATTTTGGATCCATAACACATGGCGTTTCCTCCGTATTACTGAACAAAACAGTAAAGGCGATGCATGAACGTCATCCAGATTGGATTGTCGATGGTGAAATGCAGGCCCACCTGGCTTTCAATCCTGAATTGAGAGCAGAGTCATATCCCTTTTCGAAATTAGGAGATAAACGTGCGAATACCCTGATTTTTCCGAATCTGTCTTCATCCAACATTGCATATAACTTACTGAAAGAAGTGGCAAATATTGAAAAAGTAGGCCCCATTCTAATGGGTTTGAAAAAACCGGTACACATCCTTCAGTACGGATCTTCAGTAAGGGAGATTGTTGATATGGTCGCGCTGGCTGTTGTGGATGCTCAGGGCAAAAAGAAATAAGATCAGTCCGAATGGACTTACCAAGTTTGTAACTGTAAAGGATCATAAATCGTAAATATCCCTTAGATGAAGACCAAAAATCAAATAGTTAAAAACTGGTTACCAAGATATACCGGGACTCCTCTCAAGAAATTCGGTGATTATATCATCCTCGTTAATTTTTCGCATTATCTCGAGCTTTTTGCCCAATGGAATAATGTCGACATCAAGGGCGCTGATCGCTCTATGCCTAGCGCAACTGCAGACAACATTACAATAATCAATTTTGGAATGGGAAGCCCCAATGCTGGAACGATTATCGATTTGCTGACAGCCGTCAAACCAAAAGCCGCAATTTTCCTGGGTAAGTGCGGCGGCATAAAAAGTGGAAAGAATAAGGTTGGCGATCTGATATTGCCCATAGCAGCGATACGAGGAGAGGGTACCTCTGATGATTATATGCCTTCCGAAGTACCAGCTTTACCCGCATTTGCACTCCAAAAGGCGATTTCTACTACAATTCAGGAATATAATCAGGACTATTGGACCGGAACGATTTATACCACCAACAAACGCGTCTGGGAACATCGTATTGATTTCAAAGAATACTTGAAAACACTTCGACCAATTGGAATTGATATGGAAACTGCAACCCTGTTCATCGCAGGGTTCAAAAATCAAATACCTATGGGCGCATTGTTGCTGGTCTCAGATATGCCTATGTTTCCTGAAGGTGTCAAAACAGAAAAGGGAGATGTACATACGACTGAAGAGCATGGGGACCTTCATCTTAAGATTGGAATAGACTCACTCAAGCAGCTGATGAATCGGGCAGAGACGATCAAACACTTGAAATTCTAGCGTTTGGCGATCCGCTTTGGATTATCACGGAGAAATTTCTTCCAACTGTTGCCTCCTGTTCCTGGATTAATTCCATTAGATGTTTGATAATGATGGCACAAGGCCACCGCTAATGCGTCTGCGGCATCAAAGCTAGTGATATCGGACTTAAGATAGAATGTACTTGTGATCATAGCTTTCACCTGTTCCTTTGAAGCATTTCCATTTCCCGTGACAGACTGTTTTACCTTTTTTGGGGAATATTCTATGATTTCCAAGCCTTTGCTGATCCCAGCAGCCATGGCAATACCTTGCGCCCTTCCCAATTTTAACATAGACTGAATATTCTTTCCAAAAAAAGGCGCTTCTATAGCCAGGGAATGCGGTAGATGCTTGTCAATGAGAAAGGTTATCCGTTTAAATATGGCTTCAAGTTTTTCCTGTGGGGCAAAGCCCTTTTTGATATTCAGCACATCACATTCAATCAGCTTTACTTCTCGTCCAATCACCTCTATGATAGCATAGCCAAGGAAATTAGTACCTGGATCGATCCCGAGAATTCGGGTATTTCGTTTTAAGTCCATCAAATCAAAGGTAATGATGAGATGTTTAGAATTGGAATTATACCCCATTTCTTCTAAAAAATATGAAAGAGAACCAATGACTTCACAAAACCTTAATTATTGATAACAGTATCTTAGTATAGAATTGCTCAACAATTTCGTCAATATCTATGAAGACCAACGCCAGCAGATGACCAATATATCTCAAAATACTAGCATCAAAACAACCATGGGGTTGCCAGTATTCTGGAATGGTTTGGTGAAGTTTTTAATCAGTTCGATGCTGATTTATTTCATTTACAATCAACTGGCAGATAAAGGTGATCTTTCAGAAGTCTGGTCGTCTTTCAGGCAAAATATAGGTTTCGGAAATATTGGCTTGCTGGTCCTTTGTGTCCTGCTGATGCCTTTCAATTTTATTCTTGAAAATTACAAATGGAGATATTTGTTGACCGGGATGGCCTATGTTTCCTTCTGGAGGTCCTTGAAGGCCATACTCTGCGGCGCGACGCTTGGAATTGTTACACCTAATCGGTTAGGTGAGTATGGTGGCCGTGTTCTTTATTTTGAATCAAGAGATAATTGGAAAGCAATTATCGCGACAGGGGTCGGTAATCTAGCTCAGTTAATTGTGATTCTAAGTATCGGTTGGATTGGTGCCATATATTTTTTTAAGCACCAGGTAAGTTTACACCCAATGCTAACATCTGGATCCATTGTCTTAGGATTGATCAGTGTGATTTTATTGTCGATTCTGTATTTCAATATTGATCTTGCAATAGACCTGTTTCGAAGATTTCCGATCCCTACTTATATTAAGGCACGGATTAGGAAGCTCTCATTCTTGCAAAATCTTGAAATCTTAAGATCCTACAGTATAGTTGCTCTTCAAAAAGTACTGACAATTGGACTATTGAAGTATGTGGTATACATGACACAATATTTGTTGTTGCTGTATTTCTTTGGAATTCAAGTACCATTTTGGATTGCGTTGGCAGGTATTGCAACGATTTACTTGATTCAAACAAGTATCCCCTTACCAGCGTTTATGGGATTGCTGGCACGCGGAGAACTAGCTTTGATTATCTGGGGTTACTATAGTGATATGCCAGAAAACATATTAGGTGCCTCGTTTTCGTTATGGATATTGAACTTGCTTATACCATCGATAATTGGACTTGTTTTGATATATAAAGTGAATATTCTAAAATCTTTGGGTTATGATTAAACAATTGATCATTGTCTTAATTACACCAATGCTTTTGATTGCCACGGGCAGTAAAGAACAAGTGGTGGATCATCATATGGTCAGTTCGGAAAATGTGCTGGAATGTGGACCTTCCAATACAACTTTTGATCCGGGCGAAGAAATAACTTATCAACTCGCATATAAATGGGGCGTCATAAATATGAATGCCGGTGAAGTGACTTTTCGAGTTGAAGATTTGGGAAATCGTTATCGATTTTCTGCATTCGGAAGGACCTATGCAGGATATGAGTGGTTTTACAAGGTTCGGGATTATTATGAGACAGTTGTGGATAAAGCAACTCTATTACCCCTGGTGGCTAAGAAAAGGATCAGTGAGGGTAAATATCGTTTATACGAGAATGTGAAATTTGATCATGACAAGGGTGTTGCAATTGCCTTGAGAGGTAAAACCAAAGAAACGGCAGTTAAGAAGGAATACCCTATAGAATCATGCATGTATGATATTTTGAGCATCTTGTACCTTACGCGCAATTTGAGATTTGATAATCTAAATATCGGGGACAAGTTTCCGGTTCGATTTTTTATGGACAAGAAGATTTATCCTATTGAAGTAATCTATGGCGGGAAAGATCCGAAAAAGAGGGTTAAAGCAAATGGATTGCACAAAACAGTTATATTCAAACCACAGCTTAGAAAGAACAAACTGTTTCCTGATGGGGGAGAGATGAGTGTTTGGGTATCAGATGATCAAAATCGTATCCCTTTATTGATCGAATCGCCCGTTTCAGTAGGTAAAGTCCGTGCGATACTCAAGGATCACAAAGGATTGAAGAATCCCTTAGATTCCAATCTCAATCAATAAAATTCCGATTACCATTATGTCAAAAGGTAACATTGTTGGTTTCATTGTCACTTTCATTCTTGGATTTGTTCTTAGCTTCTATTTGGTTCAGAAGTTTTCCAAACCAAAAGAGCGTGTAAAAGTTGAAGAAGAGGCAACTACCTTACTCGAGAGAATTGAAGCTGTAAGTAAATTGATTACGGTAGAAGGCTTTTTTTCAGAAGTCTATCAATACAAGGACTATTGGAAGTACGATATCAGTCTGTTGAGAAAGAAAGCACTACTCCGAATCAAAGCTAAGGTATCTGTTGGCTACGACATGTCTAATATGGATATTGCTATAGATGAAACGAACAAAGAAGTCATACTAAATCTTCCTGCCCAACCGGAGATTTTATCTATAGATCATGATCTGGATTACTACAACATTTCCGAAGGCACATTCAACTCTTTTTCCGAGAATGACTACAACAAGCTAGAAGATAACGCCAAAAGCTTCATTAGAGAAAAAGCTCTGGAAAGTGATCTGATGCAAGCAGCTGAGGATCAGTTTACTAAGACGCTGGATATCATCAGATTTATTTCTACCGGTTCCGGATACAATTTAAAAGTCATTCGGAGCCAGCCTGATGCTCTGACCTTAGATTAATTCTTTTCTCCATTCACAGATTAATATATCAGACACTAATATAATTTCTATAAGCCGTGATGTGTATCGAGATCTTAGCCATCTGACATTGAAGATCTCGAATACTTAGGATCAAATTCCTTACATTTAAAGCTTTGGTTAAATAAACGAAAGCTAACAAATCGTACAAAATGGATAAGAATCTATTCAAAGGCACCGTATTGGGGCATCCCTCTCAACTCTTCGTGCTTTTCTTTACCGAAATGTGGGAGCGTTTCAGTTATTATGGGATGCGGGCATTACTTGTATTATTTCTTACAACATCGCTAATGGGAGAGAATCCAGGCTGGGGATGGGAAAGAAGCGAAGCCCTTGGACTCTATGGTATTTATACAGGATTAGTATACTTCACTCCTTTGTTTGGTGGAATGATAGCAGACAAGTTGCTGGGATATCGTATAGCTGTTATAATTGGTGGTTTTACCATGGCAGCTGGACACTTGTTCATGGCTATTGAAACTCCTTTCTTCTTTTACCTGGGTCTTACCGCATTGATATTAGGAAACGGACTCTTTAAGCCCAACATTTCTTCAATGGTCGGCCAATTGTATGATGATCCTGAAAAGAAGGATGGTGCATATACGATTTTCTATATGGGAATCAATGCGGGTGCCTTTTTAGGAATATTGTTATGTGGCTACATCGGAGAAAGCATTGGCTGGTCCTATGGATTTGGTCTTGCGACAATTTTTATGATCGTTGGTTCCTTACAGTTCATGTTTGCCAAAAGCATATTTGGAGATATTGGGTCCGTACCTACGGATGATGGTATAGCAGATACGGGTGTATCAGATAGTATTCCTGCAAAAGGAACAAGTAGTAGTTCCAGGATCTCAAAATGGGCTATCGTCGGAATCATTCTTGCGATTGGTGTCTATTTTCTGAATAAGATTTATGGACCTGGCGTAGATGTAAGTTCTGCAATTGGTCAGATAAATAGCTTCATGCCTTCATTGATCATTGGCGCTTTTGTAGGAATCTTAGGATTCATTCTGAGTGATCCGGTGATGACGAAAATCGAGAGTGATCGAATTATTGTTATCATCGTATTTACCCTATTTACGATTTTCTTCTGGTGGGCATTTGAGCAAGCTGGAGGTTCGATGACAGTCTTTGCCAATGACTATACAGAAAGAAACCTGGTTGGGGGACAAGCATTGACTTTCAAAATAGTAAACGCTCTTTTGACATGTGGTGCTATGGCGGTAATCACCTGGGTGTTGATCAAGTTGTTCAATGTTACATTCAAGGAAATCTCACTTTCAAATATCATATTGTCAATTGCATTCGTGATTATTTGGGGTATTGTGCTTTGGATGTTGAAACGGGAATTTAGTTCAGATACCACCGAAGTTCCAGCCTCTTGGTTTAGTGTTCTGAATTCCTTCTTTATCATTACGTTTGCCTCACTGTTCTCAAAATTCTGGGAAATGAAAATCATTACCTCTGGGCCTATAAAATTTGCGCTTGGACTCTTTCTTGTAGGCTTAGGTTTCGCATTCCTGGCGTATGGTGCTAGTGGCATTCCTCAGGGAGCTAAGACAGCATCTGTTTCATTGCTTTGGTTGGTCCTTGCCTACCTTTTCCATTCATTAGGAGAACTC
>JAHHJQ010000015.1 GCA_018680005.1 Bacteroidia bacterium
GGTTACTGGTAATCAGGAGATCAAGGTTAGTAGCTTTCATTTCGAGTCTTCTCCCAAGATATTCATTGGTTAGACATCCTTTGTACGTATAAACGCCATGACGCAGGCCCGGGTGATCATAGAGCAAGCGTTCGATATTCTCTGTGCTTCCAGCATTCAGAAGTAAAGGCGTCAGAATATTACTTACGGCAATGGAGGCTGTTCTGGCTACATTTGAAGCAATATTGGGCACACAATAGTGAATAATCCCATGTTCAATAAATGTAGGCTTGTCGTGACTGGTCATTCTGGATGTAGCAAAACACCCACCCTGATCAATGCTGACATCAACGATAACGGAACCATCCTTCATACTAGCAACCATTTCTTCGGTAACCACTACCGGCGTCCTTCCTGTTTTAGAATGAACCGCACCTATGGCCACTTCAGCACTAATGAGCTCTTTCTGCAACTGTTGAGGGTTGAGAGAGGATGTGTTAAGAGAGCGGCCTATCCGATTCTGTAATCTCGCCAGTTTATAGATGTTGTTATCAAAAATCCGTACTTCAGCACCTAACCCAAGCGCAGCTTTTACAGCGAATTCTGCAACTACTCCTGCACCTAGTATGACTGCTTTGGCAGGTGGTACACCTGCAATTCCTCCAAACAACACTCCTTTGCCATCATTATTATTGTTCAATAACTCTGCTGCTGTTAATATAGCAGAGATACCGGCCATCTGACTTATGATACTGACAATCGGAAAATTTTCACTCCCATCTTTAATATATTCCATGGCCAAAGCGATAACTCTTTTTTGCTTCAGCTTTTGAATGTACTCGGCTGTCACACCAGGAAGATGCAAAGGAGAAATGAGAATCATATTAGGGTGCATGAGCTCTATTTCATTCACAGAGGGAGGTGCAGCTTTTACAAGAACATCACACTCAAACACTTCCTTCTTACTGTGAGATATCTTGGCACCTGCTTCGGAATACTTGTGGTCGCTATAACTACATTTATCTCCTTCCCCGGATTCCACCACTACGTGATGACCATGTCCAATCAATGCCGAAACCGCAGCAGGAACCAATGCTACACGCCTTTCTTGCATTGTGGTTTCCTTGGCAATACCTATTGAAAGATGTTTTTTCTTTTTCGTGACCTGTAACGTTTCGGTTTGGGTCTCATAAATTGGATCAATCAAGGATTTGGGAATGTCAATTTTAGGTTTGTTACCCATATTAAGTTTAGGTGAGTGCCCGAAAATATGCTCTTACTGTCGAGACGAATTACTTAAGTTAAGCCTTCTCTTTGAATTATCAAATATTTCTATCCTGATTGTCAGGGCATTGTCCATAATAAAAGGTTGTGCAATTTCAGGCCATTCAATAAATATGATGGCATCCTGGTCAAGATACTCCTCAAAACCAATTTCTTCTAACTCATCAACAGATTCTATTCTATATAGATCCACATGATAAATAGGAATTGATCGATTCTGATAAAACCCCATGTATTCATTGATCAGAGAAAAGGTAGGACTACTTACATTTTCTTCGACCTGGAACGCCCGCCCAAAAGCTTTGACAAGTGCTGTTTTCCCGGCACCTAAATCACCACTCAATAAAACAACTTTGTTTTCCAGTATCAGGTCAAGATTATCCTTTGCAAAAACATCCAGTTCATCTAAAGATGTAATTTCTATGGTGGTTAATTTCATGCTCTCTGATAACAATAAAACGGATTCGAAAACAACAATCACAGTACTAAAAATTCAGGATACAACACAATGAGTACAACTAATTACAAATATAAAGTGTTAGAATTTATAAATGGCTGATTATCTGTTTATTATGCCCCAAAATAGTTCACTTTATATAAGGCATTAACCCATAAAAATTCATATTTTTGCAAGATGGCAGAAGACAAAAGTAAAAAGAATCAGAAAGGTAATTATGACGCGAGTAATATCACCGCTCTGGAAGGTTTGGAAGCAGTCCGAAAAAGACCGGGGATGTATATTGGAAGTACTGATGAAAAAGGACTGCATCACCTCGTTTATGAAGTTATCGACAATTCCATAGATGAACATCTTGCAGGGTACTGTGATGAGATCGTTACCACCATTCATAAAGACAATTCTCTGACTGTCAAGGATGATGGAAGGGGTATACCGGTAGGTATGCATCAGAAACTTCAGAAATCTGCCCTGGAAGTGGTCATGACTGTTCTGCATGCTGGAGGAAAATTTGACAAGGACACTTATAAAGTATCCGGTGGATTACATGGTGTAGGTGTCTCCTGTGTAAATGCATTATCCGCAGAACTGACAGCCACTGTACATCGAGATGGTAAGATTCATCAACAAACGTATATAAGAGGTAAGGCATCCACTCCAGTAGAATTAAAAGGGGAAACAGACATTACCGGAACCTTTGTTACTTTCTATCCAGATGATGAAATCTTTGAGACACTGGAATTCAGATTCGAAACCCTGGCCAAACGACTTCGTGAGTTATCTTATCTCAATAAGGGATTAAAGCTGCTCTTACATGATGAAAGAACCGATCGTTCTGAAACTTACTTTTCCGAAGGTGGATTGTCAGAATTTGTTCAATACCTGGATGAAGCCAAGACTCCGTTGATCGAGAAACCCATCCACGTCACCGGAAAGAAAGAGAATGTGGAAGTAGAGGTAGCCATGCAGTACAATACTTCATATTCTGAAAACCTTCACGCCTACGTGAACAATATCAATACACGTGACGGGGGAACACACGTCAGTGGATTCAAACGTGCGGTGAATAGAATATTTACAAAGTATGGTGAAGAAAATGGATTTTTCAAGAAACTGAAATTTAAAATCTCAGGAGAAGACTTCAGAGAGGGATTGACAGCAGTGGTTTCTGTAAAGGTTCCTGAACCTCAATTTAAAGGTCAGACCAAAGGGGAATTAGGAAACTCTGAAGTGACTGCTATTGTGTCGCAATGCGTGGGAGAGGCACTCTCTCACTACCTGGAAGAAAATCCAAAAGACTCTAAGCGCATAATTGACAAAGTCATCATAGCGGCCACCGCACGGCATGCTGCCAGACAGGCACGTGAAATGGTCCAAAGAAAAAATGTTCTAACCGGAGGTGGATTACCCGGTAAGCTTTCTGATTGTACATCAAAAGATCCTGGAGAATCGGAAATTTTTCTTGTTGAGGGTGATAGTGCAGGAGGAACAGCCAAACAAGGAAGAGACCGACAATTTCAGGCTATAATGCCATTAAGAGGGAAGATTTTAAATGTTGAAAAAGCGCTAGAGCATAAGATCTATGAGAATGAGGAAATCAAGAACATGTTTCTTGCACTTGGTGTCAGCATTGAGGAAAAAGATGATGAACGCCATTTGAACATAGAAAAATTGAGATACCATAAGATCATCATCATGTGTGATGCAGATGTTGATGGCTCTCATATTGTGACGCTTATACTGACATTCTTCTTTAGATATATGAAACCACTCATCGAGAATGGCTACATCTATATCGCCACACCTCCACTATATCTTGTCAAGAAGGGTAAAAATTCCGTCTACTGTTGGTCGGAAGAAGAAAGACAAAGTGCTATCGATACCTATGTGAAAGGAGGAGCAAGCGAGGGAAGTATAAAGGTACAGAGGTATAAAGGATTGGGTGAGATGAATGCTGACCAACTTTGGGAAACAACTATGGATCCTGAGGAGCGTAAATTGCGTCGAGTCCAGATCGATGACTTTAATGAATCCGATAGAGTATTCGCCATGCTAATGGGAGATGAAGTTCCTCCCAGAAGAGCTTTTATAGAAGAAAATGCGCGATACGCCAATGTTGATGTCTAGGATATATCCAACTCGGTTAGAAGAAGAGAAGTAACTAGCCAAATGTACGCATCGAGACGAGCAGTGATTATTTCACTTCTCGTCCCTTCCATGTGTACTTTCTTACAAAGACGCTAAGCAATCCAATGATGCTAATATAGAGCACATGATAGATTTGAGATATTCCAAATGCTTTGAGTAAATCCTGTCGGTCAAAAAATTTCGAATAGCTCTTTAGACAGTAATAATCCACAGCTATTTTGATCCCCCAAAGCACACATAAAGGCCAGATGTATTTTATCGGTCTGAGCGGCGTGAGGAACAGGAATGCCAAAATGGATAAGCAAGTGATCAGCACTACAAACTGTACCCAAACAATAGCTTTTTCATGGTAATGTTCGGACTTTGCCCCCCATCGAAGTCTTTGGTTGTAAAAGTCTGTGATATTTGAAACTGGTTGTGTTTCGACGATGGCATGCTTACATTTGAGGAAGCGCACTGAAAGACCATGTTCAATCATTTTTTGCGTTAATAGAATATCATCTCCGGAAGCAATATGGTCAACACCATCATATCCGTTCACAGATTCATATGCAGCTCTGGTGAAACTCATATTGGCACCATTGCTCATATGAAATAATCCAGATGCTATACCACCGCCAGTAACTCCCATCATGCCCATGAAATCCAGGGCTTGAAAACGTTGGAAACTAGTTTTTCCAGAAGAAAAAAGCACCGGTCCTGTTACTAAGGATGGCGAATATGCTTCAAAGAAACTGACGATCGTGGCAATCCAATATCCACCAACTTCGACATCCGCATCTGTAGTTATGATCAGATCCGAAGTGGATTGCATAATACCTAGTTCAAGCGCTCTTTTTTTGTGTGCCCTTGTAGCCGGAAGATCCATGGCTTTTAGCTCAATGATGCTTATTGCCGGTTCTTCCAAATCCCTTATCCTTGCTACGGTGTCATCCTCAGAATAATCATCCACAACTATAATTTCAAATAGCTCCACCGGATATTGCTGGTTAGCTATAGATCTGAGGCAAGCTTCAATATTCTCGGATTCATTTCGTGCCGGAATGATGATCGAAACAGAAGTTTTGGGTATAAAATTTTCGGGTATTTGCCATCCATCCCAAATATTCCAATGGTGCAATAGATAAATTTGTATCGAAGCGTAGATCAATCCAAGAAGTAAAGCAAAAACCGACATGACCACCATACAGTCAAATATAGATCAAACTTTATTGCTTGATGATCACTTTCTCACTTTGAGTCCAATCTCGACCATTGATACGAAGGAAATATAATCCAGAATATTCAATATCGGTATGTAAAGAAAAATTGGTACTCCTTGCTCCAATAGGAAATTGTGCGATCATTTTACCTTCAATACTAAACATTTCTATAGATTGAATAAATCGTGGTTCTTCTGAAATCAACTGAATAGATTCATTGAATGCTATTGGATTTTTCCAAACACGAATTGAAGGGATGGCTGAATCTGGACGTAAAGAGGTACTAGTCGAAAGATTAAAGTAGGTTTCCGCAAATTCAACAGCATCCTTACCGATTTGCTCACCTATCAAACGACCGGGTATATCATCTGCAGGCGGATGAATTCCTCCCCAAATTCTAGACAAACTTGTTTGATCTGAGGCATCTCTATAAGTTGCCCATTGCAAGGTTATGTCAACACTTGGTCCTTCTTCAAATACTAGGAACTCATTTTGCTTTGCTACAAATTCCCCGATGCCTCCAGGGAAATAAGAATCTCCTGTGATCATTGTCAATACCTCTGCAGCGGCTCTCGAATAGGTTGAATGCCCGCTGACATATCCGGCAAACGGAGGCGTAACAAATGAAGGTCTTTGATAAGGCCACCAATCCTTTGCTAGTATCCAAGCTACACCAGCCTGATCAGATTCTGGATCAATAATAAAATCCGGGCCTCTCCACGATTTGATTTTAATCGCCCCTAAATTTTCATTACCTGTACCCGCCAATGGGTCATTAATGTCTTTTATTTGCTCAATAAAACCTTCAATTAGCGGTAATCCGGCAACGTGATAGTTGGCGGAATCAGGAAAAGTTGACTGTCCTTTTTCGGCCATATATCTTAAAGCCGAAACCGGTCGAATGTAATCGTACCAGCCTTTGATTCCCCAAGCCGCAATCGCACAATCATGCATAGCACCTCCAAGAATAAAATAGGCTTTGACATCCCATTCCAATGCATCTAACGCATCACCTTCTCCTCGATATCTTTTTAAAAATTGTTCTTGATCATTGACATAATTCAAAATAGTAAACCAATGACCTGGTGGAGTTTCTGAATCTGGGCCATCAGCCCAGAATTCCGCCAAAACTCTTGTATAGTCACCTCGCGGGACGATATTGGAAGAATATGGCATTCCTGTAGCAGGATTGACGGCATGACCGGTTCCTATATCACCTCCTTCATTGAGATTATAAAAGTTTTGATATTCTTCCAGGGTGTTGGGATAATCATCAATATCAACGTTTCCAAAAGCTGACGGTGAAATATCCCACATCACACCATCATTAGGAGAAAGGTGAGAAGCCCATGCTGAAACAAGCGCAAAACCCCATTGATATGCATCAGTTCCCAATCCTCCGTTTAAAGTATCAATTTGTGGTGGTGAACCAGGATCATGGTAAACCCAATAATCATTATTATCACGGGAGAATATTGAAAGGACATCCATTGACATCGAAAAAGGGGATACACTGCCCCATTCTGGGCTCAAAAATTCCGTTGCTCCAAGAGGAATTTCATTTCCGGATTGATCAATAAATGTTGTTAGCGCCAACGCTTGCCAACGATTGGGATCTGAAATATCCGGATTTCCGGATTTGCTCATAATCAATAAATCATTGACACTCTCATAATATAGGTTGTCATAAAATCCTATTTCATTACTTCCATCCTGTAACCCATAATTGATCACTACTTCAGCGATATGATTTCCCAAACGAGCAGGATCTCCATCCTCGTAGTCCGTTGAAACTATTGAAGGATCATAACCCAAAGAACTAAAGTATATGTCCAATTCAGTTAGCGTACTCAACCAATCAGGAGAGTTTTGATATCGATGATTGATTATTCGATAAACGGCATAAGCTAATGCTTCCTGTCTGGCCAAACCGATATCGGTCGGTATTGGAAATGACTCCAATGTATTGGAGAATCCATTAACGGTTTTTCCTAATAGATATGTTTCAGCCCTTTCATCAAATACAGCCCATGCGTCATACATTGCTACAGAAGTATGGAAAAGATTTCTGGCATGAACAGTGGGGCGGGCAAGATCATTTCTAATGGCAGTTAATACGATCTCATTCATTTCACGAGCTACGCTATGTTGCGCATATAAAATTGATTGGTTGAGAATCGTAACGAGAAAGATTAGTATAAATCCTCCTGATAGACTTTTCGATGTTGGAATCATAATAATGGCCTGAAAAACGAGTCTTTTCAGAGATGCAAATTTACATTATCATCGTATAGGAAGAGGTTATCAGATCAAATTTTCATAATCGTTATTATCGATCTTGCGTTGTGTCTCTTCATCCAAATCAGGTAATTCAAGTGGCGATTCATCGATTACTTCATAATCTGCAAAATCCTCTTCTTTTCGATAACTGGTTGTACCCGGAATTGATTGAGAGATTTTCTTTGTAAGAAAAGCTTTCCCAAATAAAAAAACAGAAACCAAAGGAAATGCCAGTACAGTAAATATCGAAGCACCTACCCCGACGATCCAATTACCTCCGGACGAAAACTGACGAAGGATCCACTTTCCGTAATTCAGCACTACTTTATAATCTATGAACAAGGTGATCAGCAGAAGAATCGGTGCTATAAAGGATAAGATGGTAAAAATCCCTCTTGCCAGCATAAACAATAGAATAATAGCTGCTATCATAGTGACGGCACCGAGAAGAGAGACAAAAGGTTTGTTGGTTTGATTAGATGACATATAAATCATGGCTTAACACTTTTAAAGATAAAACAAGTGATCATAGATTCCGGTGAATCTCAAGGTATGATTTCTACGAATCCAAGAATTCCATCGATATTCAGTGCTTTCTCTATTTACCCAGCGGCTTTCTGAGTGGAAGCAAACTGCATTTCGTATAGCTGGCGATAATGACCATCCTGATTTCTCAACAATTCTTTGTGTGTTCCTCTTTCCATGATTTCACCCTGGCTGAGCACCATAATTTGGTTGGCATGTTTGATCGTAGAAAGGCGGTGGGCTATAATGATTGAAGTTCGTTTTTCTATTAGAGTCTCGATGGCATGTTGGATAACAGACTCAGTTTCAGGATCTATCGACGATGTCGCTTCATCCAAAATGAGAATATCAGGATCGACCACCAAAGCTCTTACAAACGAAATCAACTGTCGTTGTCCCATTGACAAAGTAGCACCCCTTTCCATCACTTCGAAGTCGTACCCGCCTGGAAGCCGCATAATGAACTCATGAGCGCCTATGGTTTTGGCTGCATCAATCACTTCTTCTCTTGTTATCTCTTCATCCATCAATGTGATATTCTGAATCACCGATCCAGAGAACAAAAAGACATCCTGAAGCACCAGGGCAATCCTGGATCTTAACGACTCCAATTCATAATCCCTGATCTCTACATCATCGATGGTAATCTTACCTTCGGTCAACGGATAAAAGCGATTGAGAATATTAATGATGGTACTCTTACCTGAACCTGTACTCCCCACTATGGCCATTGTTTCACCCTTCTTCAACTCAAAGCTCACATTTTTCAAGACCTTTTGTCCGAGCACATAAGAGAAGGATACATCATCAAATCGGATATGACCGTCCAGGTCCTTTGCCTTTATAGTTCCGGTATCTTTGATTTTATCTTCCGTATCCAATAATGTAAATACGCGTTCCGCGGCTACCAGTCCCATTTGCAGGGTGTTAAATTTATCCGCAAGCATTCGGATGGGTCTGAATAACATAGATAAGTAAATCGGAAATGCAACCAATACACCAAGTGAAATTTCTGAACTAATCACTCCTCTGGCGCCCCACCAAACCATCAATCCTAAAGATGTAGCCGAAATAATCTCAACTACCGGATAAAAGACGGCATATGCGAAAATCGCATTTAAATTCGCCTGTGTATATGCTCTGTTGATCTCACCAAACTTTTTCAACTCCTGTTCTTCAGCATTAAAGATCTGAATGATTCGCATACCCGAAATCCGTTCCTGCAAAAAAGCATTCATTTTTGAAATTTGCTTTCTTACTTTTTGATAGGATTTTTTGACGCTTTCTTTAAAGACATAGGACGCCCCAATCATAAAAGGAATGGTGGTCAAACACACCAGGGTCAGTTGCCACGACGAATACATCATCAGTGCAAACACAAAAAATAGTGTGAATAGATCCGCAATAATAGTCATCACACCCTGGGTGAATACAGAGTTGATTGTTTCTATATCATTGATAGTTCGAGTGGTCGACGTTCCTATTGGTGTATTATCAAAAAAAGTAAGCCGAAGACTAGTAATATGACTAAAGACCCGGACTCTTAAATCTTTGATTACATTCTGTCCCAACAAAGATGAACTATAGATAAAAAGGTAGCGCAGAATACCAGAAAGTATAAGGACTCCAATGAACAATACACCCATCCAATACAGACCCCCCAGATCGTTTTTGAAAATGTAATCATCGACCATTGTCTGCACTAAGTAAGGTCGTATCGTAGCTACGGGAGCAAGTACGACGGCCAGTATAAGTGTCCAGATAAAAAGCCCCTTATAGGGTTTGGCTGTCTTCAGCACCCGCCCTAAGAGTAGAAAGTCAATTTTATTTTTGTTTGGTATAGACATCCAGTGATATGTAGTAGATTACCCTAAGCAAGGCAGCGAAGCAGCGAAGGTAATTAAATTCAATCTTTCAATCGTGTCCATCAAGGTATTGCTCAAAGCAGATTGTATACCTTTGTCGGCTTATCTATGCGGAACGCCCAAAACACACCGTTGACTCAGGATATTCTCAAAGGTGATCTTTGGAAATTACTATGGCGTTTCTCTCTCCCGGCGATTATTGGAATGTCCATTAATGGGATCAACGCTTTTTTCGACGGTCTGTTTGTAGGTCAGTTTGTAGGTCAGTCCGCTGTGGCCGCCATTTCACTAGCCTTCCCACTGACCTTTATTACAGCGGGGTTCTCCGCCATGATCGGAGTGGGAGGTTCTTCAATATTAAGTCAGGCAATTGGCTCCGGAAATACTGAAGTGCAACAGAATGTACTGAGCACGGCTACTTCGCTTTCGATTATCGTGTCTGTCGTGCTTATGATTTTGGGAATCTATTTTGCTCCGGAGATGATTGGTTTTTTAGGTGGAACCGGAGAAATTCTTGATCAGGGAGTACTCTACTACCGGATCACTTTGGTAGGTGCATTCTTCAGAATTCATGCAGTAGCTGTTAACATGCTTATACGTGCCGAAGGTAAAGTCAAAGAAGCCATGTCCATGAGTATTGTTACCGCCCTGTGCAATATTGTTTTGAACTATATATTTATGGGCATACTGGATCTGGGGATTGCCGGAGCAGCATGGGCTACTGTGGCATCGATGTTCATATTTACGATTATTGGCTATGGGTATTACCTCATGGGCAACGCCAATTATGAAGTAAATCCTCTTTCCCTTAGCCTGCAATCAAAATTTGCTATACCGATTCTAAAAATTGGCGTCTCTGCGATGATGATGCAAATCATGTTCTTTGTTCAGCAATCCATTGTCTTTTTGGTCATAAAAAAATATGGCGGGGATTGGGATATAGCCTTGATGGGCACTACTTATAGAGTTCTCCTTTTGATGATTTTTCCAAGTTTTGGATTTGCCATAGCTTTTCAACCAATCGCAGGTATCAATTATGGTGCACAAATCATTGAAAGGATCATTAGAGGATTTCGGTTATTCAGCTTCACTTCTACCATTGCACTAATTATCCCTTGGACCTTAGTAATGTTGTTTCCTGCTATCGTATTGGGATGGATGTTACCGGAAGCTGATTTTTCAGACCAGGACATATTCCACGTTAGGATGATGTTATGCACGTTGCCGATTTTTCCAAGCTTTTTTATCGGAACCACCTTATTTCAAGCAACCGGTGAAGCCAAAATGGCTGCCTTTATGACCATTTTTAGAGATTTGGCTTTATTTGTACCCTTTGCGATAATCCTACCGATCTACTATGGTGTGGGTGGTATCTACTACACCAGTATTCCTATTAATATCATTACGATAGGATTAATCGTCTTTTTTATATCCAGACAATTCAAAATATGGAGAATGAGGTTCTCCGTTACTTAGATCTGCGATATTGACCATCAAAAGCGACTTGCCAATCTTCCTCTTCAGACGAACGTTGGAGCCACGTTTGCCGAACACTCCCATCATCTAAGAGCTCCCAGGCAATTTGATTGTATAGCTTGCTGTCACGTACTTCCATCACATTGGA
>JAHHJQ010000025.1 GCA_018680005.1 Bacteroidia bacterium
ATCCACACCCCATTCCTTCATGTATGCTTCTGTGTTGAGGCTTACGGATTCTCCTTCATGTGCGAGATATTCAGCCATGTCAAACCCAATACCTCCGGCACCGATGATGGCTACAGAATCGCCTACGGGTTTTTTCCGATAGAGCACATCTGCATAATCTAATACCTTGGGATGATCAATGCCCGCAATGTTCACCTTTCTTGGAGTCACTCCTGTAGCTAATATGACTTCATCATACTTTCCGGAAAGGGTATCGAGATTTGCTCTGGTATTCAGTTTAAGGTGAACCCCATGTTTTTCGATCATCTTGTTGTAGTAGCGGATCGTCTGTGCATATTCTTCTTTGCCAGGGATAACTTTTGCCATATTGAATTGTCCGCCAATCTCTGATTGAGCCTCATATAGCGTCACATCATGTCCTCGTTCAGCAGCCCGTGTGGCAAATTCCAATCCTGCCGGTCCGGCACCAACGACTGCTATTTTCTTGGCGGCAGATACTGGTTCAAAATTCAACTCCGTCTCATGGCATGCCCTGGGATTGACGATACAAGAGCATACTTGCATCGTAAAAGTATGGTCGAGACAAGCCTGATTACAGGCAATACAGGTATTGATTTCATCTGCACGGTCTTCCATTGCTTTGATCACAAACTCTCCATCTGCGAGGAATGGACGGGCCATTGAGACCATATCCGAACAGCCGTCTTCCAAAACCTGTTCTGCGACATCCGGCATGTTGATCCGGTTAGTAGCGACCAGTGGGATGTTAATCTCACCCATCATCCGCTTGGTTACCCAGGCAAAACCAGCTTTCGGAACCACAGTGCCTATGGTAGGCACACGTGCTTCATGCCATCCAATACCCGTATTGATGATCGTGGCTCCGGCCTTTTCAATTGCCTTCGCTAGATGGACCACCTCCTCCCAGGTGCTTCCACCTTCGACAAGGTCCAACATACTAAGCCTATATATGATGATAAAGTCAGGGCCGACGCGTTCCCTGGTTTTTCTTACGATTTCCAAAGGAAATTTAATTCGATTTTCATAGGAACCGCCCCATTCATCCGTTCTTCTATTGGTCTTGGTCACAATGAATTGGTTGATCAGATATCCCTCTGATCCCATGATCTCGACACCATCATAACCTGCGAACTTGGCCATATCCGCACAATGTGCATAATCTTCGATATGTTGCAAGACTTCTTCATGCGCAAGTTCCCTTGCAGGATAAGGAGATATAGGTGCTTTGGTATCACTTGCAGATACATTCTCAGGTGTATAGCCATATCGGCCGACATGGAGAATTTGCATACAGATCTTACCGCCTTCTTCATGGACAGCATCGGTGATGATACGATGTTTTTCGGCTACTTCCTTAGAATCAACAGGTTCTCCAATAGGTAAGGCAAGACCTGCTTTGTTGGGAGCAAATCCACCAGTCACAATCAATCCTACTTGTCCACGTGCACGCTCTCTATAGAATTGTGCGGCCCGCTCAAGACCTCCGGGCACATCCTCCAGCATAGTGTGCATGGACCCCATGAGTACACGGTTTTTGATCGTAGTAAAACCTAAATCAAGAGGAGAAAGTAGCTTTTTGTATTTCATAAAGGAGCAAGAATATGGTTTTTAAAAACGGAAGCGAAAATTCGCATTTTTTAATCCAAATTCGAAATTACCCCGACTACTTCTCAAATAAAGTTCTATGCCTTTGGAACTACAACAAATCCTTTTGAGGGATCAATCTGTCCATCTACCATCGATGTATATAACTGCTGCATTTGATCAAACCCTTTGAAAGTCTCAATCTCAATCTGTGGGGAAATAGTTTTGATGAATTCCATCATTGCTTTTTGGATCATTTGCATTCCTTTCTGGATTCCCCATTCCTTCATCTTGATCTCGGCATAAGTAGGTGCAAAAAACATTTTGGCTTTCGGCAAATTTATCTTTGAGCCCAGCTCTTCCCAATCGGTTAGACCTATCGCAGAGATGAATAGGAGCTGTTCTCCCAGATTTTGATCCACCTGGGCCAGTAGTTTTTTATTTCCGGCAAAATCTGCTATGATGGTGGTTTCTTGAGGTATGATGGCAACGTCATCATAAGTATATACCTCATCATAGAGATTACTCTTTTGCACAAATGCTTTATTGCGTGACGAAGTCATCCCGGCTATTCTTATTGAATCTACATTGCGATGCGTCTTCAGTATAGAAGCCAGGGCCATTGCGGTCTTAGAAGATGCACTGGTCAGCAAGATACGTTGAGCACCTATAAACTGCTGATCTTTAAAGAAATGATACAAAAGAAACGAAGTCATGAATAATGGACGAATGATCGGAATATATGGATGTCCGGGATGTGCAGACTGTTCTTTGGATACAAAGTCATAGTTGTTATAGATGGCGGCATTCTGTTGTCGATGTGCTGCCATATCACGAAATCCAAAAGGGGATAGCTTTCCGGGTTCGGCAACAAAATATTCGGCCATAGGTAGATAGCCATATAGCCTTGTATCAGCCGCTATGCCTTCAACATTGGATTCCACAACGGTGGCATAACCCCAGACTGGTACGATGCCATATCCTTCCTTCTCAGTAGGGAAGAAATTCCAATACTGCAAAAGTTCGCCTGTAGCAGCATATGTCACATTATTGGCTGTCAGCGCAAATGCATCGACACTTACCAGGATCTGATCTTCACCGATGCCATCGATAGTTGATTCCTCAATCTCTGTCTTACGGATATTGCTTTTATTGACAATTAGGGCTTTGCTGATTATTCTGGACATCGTGTTTTGGATTTAGTGCTAAAAAAGAATTGAGGATTTTGGTAAAAATAGAATTTCAAATCTTTTCGTCTTGCTGAATCCTATATCTTAGCCTCAGATTACTTATTTACTGATAATACTTTTCCATATGCCAGATGCGAAGATTGCTTTAGACTTAACCCACTGCGAATCATTTATTAATGAATCCGCTTTTCAAGATGCACGTTCTGCAGCGAGGACAGCCAATTCGAAAGTGCATGACAAGACTGGTGCAGGTAGTGATTTTTTAGGATGGGTCAATCTTCCTAATGAAATACCGGGATCTCTTTTAGAGGAGATCAGCAATTCTGCCCAAAAGATCAAAGAACAGAGTGAAATCCTCGTAGTCATTGGGATAGGAGGGTCTTATTTGGGAGCAAAAGCAGTCATCGATGCATTGAGTCATAGCTTTCGCAATAATCTTTCCTCCGAACAGCGTGATGGACCAGAAATCTATTTTGC
>JAHHJQ010000041.1 GCA_018680005.1 Bacteroidia bacterium
GGTCAGAACTAGGTGCAAATTTGCTCTTCAAAGAAGAATCGACTTATTTGCATTCGTTACAAGATATATCCTTCAATTATGAACTACATACTATTTATTATTTTCCCTTTCTTGTTATCTTTTACAAGTTCCTCTAGTGATAATCCTACTCCTGCTAATGATAAGATCAATTGGTATACCTGGGAAGAAGCAGTAGAAGCTAATAAAACAGAAAAAAGAAAATTTGTTATTGACATGTACACAGATTGGTGTGGATGGTGCAAGGTGATGGACAAGAAGACATTTACAAATTCAGACATCGTCGAGTATGTGAATGAAAATTTCTATCCTATTAAATTTGACGCTGAGCAAAGAGAATCAATTGATTTCAATAACCATACCTTCAAGTATGTTGATGGCGGTAGAAATGGCATTCATGAACTAGCCTATTCATTGCTCAATGGCCGACTTTCGTACCCTACAATTGTTTATTTAGACGAAGAATACAAAAGGATAATGATTTCTCCCGGATATAAGCAACCAAAGCAACTCATGAAAGAATTGAGGTATGCTCAGGAAGAAGCATATAAAACGACCAAATTTGAAGAATTTCAGTAAGCCGAGTATCGGATTACATTGAAGGTCAAGATTGTAACTTACGATCCTGACCTTTTAAAATTTTTATGTGATATGTTTTTTAAAAGAAAAGCCAAGGAACCTAAAACAGTTCATATTTCTGATCGAGATTTTGATGAGATTGTGCTGAAAACTGAACTACCCGTTTTACTGGATTTTTGGGCTCCATGGTGTGGCCCATGTAAGACCGTGGGACCTTTCATAGATGAATTATCTCATGAATATGAAGGCAAGGCTATAATTGGCAAAATTAACGTTGACCAAAATCCCAAGTTGTCAGAACATTTTAAGATAAGGAGTATTCCTACCATTATTTTTATCAAGGATCAAAACATATTTGAGAGAACCTCAGGAGTTCTACCTAAAGGTCACATGCAGGCTATTTTAAACGCACTGATTGAAGGTAACTATGAAATGGACGGTGAATAAGAACTAGCCGACGAGACCTCTACCTTCTTTGATGATCTTCCCTTCATTTGTTAATTTCTTCATCAATTTATCCAAGATGCCATTGATGAAGTCTTTGCTCTTGTCTGTACTATAAGATTTCGCCAGTTCGACATACTCGTTTAATGTCACCTTGGTTGGAATAGTCGGAAAGTAAAGCATTTCACAAATTGCCATCTTGATCAGAATCATATCCACTATGGCTACCCTGCTGGCATCCCAGTTTTCTAAGACCGGATCGATTGTCTCTAGCAATTCGGTATCTTCCTCCAATACGTGTTTAAGCAAAACAGTACCAAAATCTTCAACTGTTTCACCTTGAGGAACATACTCCATGAAGAATCTGGATTTAACCGGCATAGACTTCAAAGTCTTTTTCATGGTTCCCAGAATTAGAGACTTGTCATCGATCCAACCATGAAAACGTTCTTCCACATGTTCTGAATAATATTCATGTTTTGCCATAAACTTATATGCGGAAAGTAATTCTTCGATATAAATTTCTTTGCTATCTGAATCCGATAATATGAATGCTTTGTAACCTTCGGTTTTGCTGTAGTCTTTGTAAATCTTTCTCAAAACATCCTTATCCAAAAGTGTCTCAAAATTCTTTTGTTTGAATAGGGCGGAAAGGTCGCTTGAGGCTATGATGGACCGCACAAATGCATTTGAATATATTTTATCTGAAAAGACTTTGTCCTCGTCGGTTGGTAAGTGTTTGGCCTTTCTGTTAGAGGCATCCTCCTGAGATACTTTCAAGAAGAATAACAGACTATAAAGGTGAAATAGATATAACTCAAAGGATGCATCAACGCTTGCCTTGAAAGCAGCATGAATATCATTATGGTCAAGTGTCTTATCTCGATTGCAGGTATATAGGACCTGCATAACTTTGATTCTGATATTCCTTCTACTCAACATGATATACGCCCAACTTTATGGTTCCGCTGTAGTCCTTATTATAATATGTTCTACAAATAGAATTATACCTTAGGATAATACCTAATATATTCCTTACTATTTCAAAAACTGTTCCTTTACCTCTTCATAGGATGGCAATTTTTTATAATGCCATTTTTTAATGATTTCACCGTTCCTCAGTAAGACAATTCCTGGATTAGACCGCACTATAGTTTTCAGGAGAATATCATCAGCAACATAGAACGGATACGCCGCCTGGGTTGCATGTCTGAAATCATTGATCATGCTCTCTGAATCATATTTCACCACTGCAGCAGCATACATTGCATCTTTCTCAGCCTTGGCTAAAAATGGATTCACAATATTTGCGTAGGCATCATATTGGGTCTTATCAAAGGTATATTCATCTTGATCAATCTGACGCTGTTCTACCATATCCAAAGATCTTACTACTTGCATTTCATCAGTTCCTTCCACAAGCACAGTATCGATGGTATAGATAGAATCAGGGACAGTAACCAGTGCCTTCGACGTCTTGTATTTCATTTTATGCGAAATGATCATAAAGGAATAATTAGTGTCACTGATCAAATCTTGTGTCACATCATTGCCGTCCAAATCTGCAATTTCAAATTCACTGATCTTAGTCTGGGCCACCGCCGGTTCCTCAACGATGTAATCGATCACATACTCTTTTTCAGGGTAATTCTTGTATTCCTTTAGATATTGGTCATAAGGCAATTCAACAACCTGCTCGTTTTCTCGATTGGTCAAAGTAACACCAAGCGTCCTGGCATTGATAAGAGCATTAACTTCAGCTTCCTTAGTGGTGCGGATATTTACCCCTTCCTGAAACGGTCGGAAGTCGATATGAGGAATATCCCAGGCAAAATTTGAGAAGCAATATATGAGTAATCCAATGATAGAGACACCACCTATAATTCGTTCAGTCTTAGTATTGAACAGCGTATGCATATCTGAATACTTCCAGATGAAGTATACCGATGGAACCAAAAGAACCAGGTCTTTATAAAATGAAATCTTTGGTTCTAACTTAATGAAGTCCCCAAAACATCCGCAATCCGTCACTTTCATATTAGTCTCCACATAGGGACCCCATCCTCCGAAATTGAAGAAATTTACATCATCCGGTACATATCCGGTGAGAAATGTGAATCCGGTCAAGAACGTAAAAAAAACAACCAGGAGAAAGAATGCCCAACTGGTAAGTTTCTTGGCGTGACCAAGAATTAGAAATATCCCAAGGACAATTTCAAAAATGATCATGAGTAACGAAAAGGAAATACTATATTCATTAAACACTGGAAAAAGTGGGGCAAGAAAAGAAAACCAAGTTTCGGCAAATACAGATTCAAATTCTGCAAAATACTGCTCCATCTTGTAAGCAGTCCCTAACGGGTCTACGGCCTTAACAGCACCTGAAAAAATGAACAAAATTCCTGTAAAATTCTGAGCAAAAGACATTATCCAGCTCTTTTGCTTTTTGAGGTAACCAATTATACCAGTTAAGACTAATGCTGCAAGTCCTACTCTAATAAAAATAGTAATTATCGTCATGTGGAAATTGTATTCGGTAAATGTTCAGACTGATATACGTCTGGGATGATTATAGGTTTACTGGATTTGAAATTCTAATCACAAATATATCAAGTTCGATGTCCTTTTGTTTAATGATTTGACTTGCTTTACACTGTAGGCATTCAATTTAGCAATCATTAACATTCCAGAGCGCAAATGCTATATATTCTATTTACGATTATATGCATCACTACAATTGGTGTGCTCTTCAAAGTGTTTCCGAAATATGGAATCAATGCATTTCAGGCCATTGTGATCAACTATCTTGTCTGTGTGCTATCAGCCTGGGTTCATCTGGGATATTTTCCATTGTCCGATGCTATTTTTCAGGAACCCTGGTTTATGCATAGCATTGGATTGAGTGTTTGTTTTATTTCCGGTTTTTACTTCCAGTCTGTAATCTTCAAGGCCTTTGGCATGGCGATTTCGACCATTGTCCTCAAGCTTTCTTTAGTATTGACCGTTCTATTTTCTCTCCTGATGTATAAGGAGGATATCTATTTAGCGAAGGTGATTGGAATTTTACTGGCTTTTGCTTCAATCATTCTAGTCAGTTATCCAACCAAAGGTGGATTGCATGCCCAAAAAGAAAACAGCACCTCGGAATGGGTCATTCTGGGAGCATCCTTTTTAATTGCAGCCATGGTTGATATTGGATTCCAATATGTCGAGCGAAGTGTTGCTCTTAGCTCTGCTGATCCTAGATTTATTGCTTCGGCAACCGGATTGGCGTTTGTATGGGGCATGATGATCGAGACTTCCAGGTACATTAGAAAGAAAAGTACGATTCATCATAATAACCTGATTGCAGGAATCCTTCTGGGACTTGCTAATTATGCCACTTTCTTTGGCTTGATGAAGTCGCTGGGTACGAGTATTGACGGTTCGACTGTGTTCACATCGCTGAGTGTTGGCGCTATCCTATTATCCACAGTCATAGGTGTAATGGGATTCCGCGAACAATTGGCCAGGATCAATTTTCTTGGAATATTAATAGCTATCATTGCGGTGATTTTGATTTCTATGCCCAAATAGAAAAATGTCGTATCCAATTGTATCAGTTCGGTGAATTCTTAACGTTTAGAAATCAACAAACAATCCAATATCAAGATGAAATCCATGAAAATCGAAATCCTCATAATCACGTCCCTCCTTCTTTTATCCGGTTGTACCGGCAAGTTCAAAAAGGAAATCGCACTAAAGGATGAAAAAATAGGAATACTTGAAGATCAATTAGCATTTGCGCAGGGATCTACCCAAAGCCTTCTGAAACAAATGGAAGATCTCTCCATTATTAGCAAATCAGGAGCTGAAAGTATAGGCAAATCGCTAGACAATATTTCTCAGCAGAACAATTATATTCAGAACCTCACATCCAAGATTCAAACAAAAGATTCTATCAATCTGGCTCTGGTCATGAACCTCAAACGATCACTTGCTGATGTCAATGATGAAGACATAGATGTCGAGGTTCGTGGAGGTGTAGTTTATGTTTCCATCTCAGATCGACTCCTGTTTCGATCCGGCAGTATCAGAATCAATTCAGCAGCACAATCGGTAATTGGCAAAATAGCTACTGTTATCAACGATCACAATAACCTGCAGGTCATGGTAGAAGGACATACGGATGATGTTCCGATGAATACTGAATGTATCGAGGATAATTGGGACTTAAGTGTGAAGAGAGCAACTGCTGTTGTGAGATCGTTAACAATGGACCACTATGTAAGTCCTGAAAGACTTACTGCTGCAGGGCGATCAGAATTTATCCCTAAATCAGACAATGAAACATCTCGCGGAAGATCTTTAAATCGGCGTCCAGAGATCATTATTCAACCTAGTTTGGAAGAATTTTTTCAGCTGATGGAAGGGCCACAATTGGTCAATTGATAGACCTAGACGAATAGGACTTTTTCTTTAGCCGCATACCATTGCTCGTAAAACGGACCGTATTTAATATCCAGTTGGTTTCGTTTTACCTTGAGAGTAGGTGTAAGTAATTTGTTTTTAACTGTCCAGGGCTCTTTAATTACGATGATCTTGCCGATCTTCTTGTAATTAGGCAAACCTTTATTGGTTTCCTGTAATGAGTTGACCAGGATTTGAATGATTTCCTCTTTAGATTTAGCAGTACCGATTTCTGACAAATTGATCAATGCAATTGGTTGTGGTAATCCCCTTCCTGCCACTGCAATTTGTTCAATATCCGTATTCGCACCAAATTTCCATTCCAGAGGAGCTGGAACAATAAATTGTCCTTTTTCAGTTTTAAAGGTGTCTTTGACCCTGCCAGTGATATGCAGATACCCTTCATCGTCCAGGTGACCCTGGTCACCAGTATGCAACCATCCATTGCGCATTACGCTATTTGTCAGTTCGGGTGATTTATAATATCCAGTCATTACGAAAGGTGCCCGCATACATATTTCTCCTGTTTCTTCCTCAATTTTGATCTCTACAGATGGTTGGGCTTTGCCTACTGTGGATTCTTTAAGATCATTACCGGGTAGAACCGTACAGATGGCGCAATTCTCTGTCATTCCATAAGCGTCACAGATCAGCATATCCAACTGACGGTACCATTTTCTTAAAGAGGCTGAAATCGGCGCAGCACCAGAAATGAATCCTCTACAGCGATGCAATCCCAGTCCTTGTTTAATTTTCTTCCTGATTAAATTATTGACGATTGGGATTCTTAAGAGCAAGTTTAATCTCTTCTCTGGCATTTTTGAGAGAATTCCAAGCTTAAACTTTGTCCAGATACGAGGTACTGCAAAAAATACTGTAGGTGCAGCATCACGGATATTAGCCGCGAATGTGTCAAGGCTTTCGGCAAATGAAATTTGCCCACCCCAGGCCATACTCGTTGCTTCAATTACGACTCGCTCAGCTATATGGTTGAGTGGGAGATATGAAAAAAAATGGTTGTCCCCTTCTTGGGAAATATCCAGGATATTGTTCTCCCGGATTAGGATTTCTGTGCTTGCCAAATTTCGATATGTAAGCACTACCCCTTTCGGTGTTCCTGTGGTACCAGAGGTAAATACAATGGTCCAGGTATCATCCAAATCGGGCAATGGATTTCCATGCATTGGAGATTGATCCAAGAAAACATTCCACTGTATGCCTCTCTGCACAATTGAAGAACCCTTGTAATGTGGAAACGCAATCACCGGCAATGCTTCCGGAACTCCATCCTTCATCGATTCCCAGTCATCTAACTTTCCTACAAAAAGTGCATCGACATCCCCAAGCTGCAATACTTCTTCAAGCTGTTCTGCATTCAATGTTGGATATAATGGAACAGAGATAAAACCTGCCATCATGATGGCTAAATCCGCAATAATCCATTCACGACAATTTTTGGAAATCAGACCTATATGTGCTCCTTTAGGAAGTTGGAGTGATAGCAGGCCTGTGGCTGCTTTTCGTGCCATTTGTCCGGCTTCCTTCCAGGTGTAAGACTCCCATCTATCCCCAAAAGGTTGGTTAAGAAAAGCTTCATCCGGAGCTTTTTGCTCCCATTCATAAAAGTATTGTATGATGGCTTTTCTCGATTCCATATTTCAGTGTCTAGAATAATGGTGCATGCAAGAGTCCTCCATCA